>CAMZLT010000157.1 GCA_947311745.1 uncultured Flavobacteriaceae bacterium
AATTGGTTCTTGTGTTTGTTTATTTTTAATTATGCCATTTACATTTTGACTGAAAGTAGCGATATTCCATAAAAATAGAATCCCTAAAAGTATATTTTTTATCATTTTGGTGTTTTATTAAATAGACGATTTCCTTTTAAAAAGGTTTCCAAAAATAGAAAACTAATTTAGCAAATTCTTTTTTAGATGCTTAAAATATTGTTAAAGAAGAAACTAAAAACCCTTCTAGTAACTTATAATTAAAAGCTAGAAGGGTTTTGTTTTTTACAATATAAGAATACTATTTAGTAAACATTTGGGTATAATATTTATAAAATAACGGAATGGTTTCAATTCCTTTTAGGTAATTAAAAATTCCGTAATGTTCGTTTGGTGAATGGATGGCATCGCTATCTAAGCCAAAGCCCATTAAAATGGATTTAGATTTTAATTCGTTTTCGAAAAGTGCAACGATAGGAATACTTCCTCCGCTACGTTGCGGAATTGCAGGAACACCAAATGTTTCGGTGTAGGCTTTGTTTGCTGCTTTGTAGCCAATATTATCGATTGGTGTTACATACGGAAATCCTCCATGATGCGGTTTTACAGTAACTTTAACAGCATTTGGAGCTATTTTTTCAAAATGTTCTTTAAAAAGATTGGTAATTTCATCTGGATTTTGATCTGGAACTAAACGCATAGAAATTTTAGCATACGCTTTAGATGCAATTACTGTTTTTGCTCCTTCGCCTGTGTATCCTCCCCAAATTCCGTTTACATCTAAAGTTGGTCGTATAGAGTTTCTTTCGTTGGTTGTGTATCCTTTTTCGCCATAAACTTCGGCAATATCTAAGGCTTTTTTGTAGTTTTCTAAAGAAAATGGTGCTTTTGCCATTTCTGTACGCTCTGCGTCGGTTAAATCTATTACTTTATCGTAAAAACCAGGAATAGTAATATGGTTATTTTCGTCGTGTAGTGAAGCAATCATTTTTGCTAAAATGTTAATAGGATTTGCAACTGCTCCTCCGTAAAGACCAGAGTGTAAATCTCTATTTGGTCCTGTTACTTCAACTTCAACGTAGCTTAAACCACGTAATCCTGTTGTAATAGAAGGTTGTTGGTTACTAATCATTCCTGTATCGGAAATTAAAATAACATCGTTCTTTAATTTTTCTTGATTTCGTTTTACAAACCACTCTAAACTTGGCGAACCTATTTCTTCTTCACCTTCTATCATAAATTTAACATTACAAGGTAGTGTATTGTTTTGTATCATAAATTCTAATGCCTTTACATGCATATACATTTGTCCTTTATCATCACAAGCACCTCGAGCAAATATTGCACCTTCAGGATGTATTTCGGTTTTTTTAATTACAGGTTCAAAAGCAGGAGAATCCCATAAATCAATAGGATCGGCTGGTTGAACATCATAGTGACCGTAAACCAAAATTGTTGGTAATTTTTTATCTATAAATTTTTCACCATAAACGATAGGATATCCTGGTGTTTCGCAAATTTCTACAGCATCGCAGCCTGCTTTTTCTAAACTTGTTTTAACAGCATCTGCAGTTTTTAAAACAGCATCTTTATAGTTTGCGTCTGCACTAATAGATGGAATTTTAAGTAAGTCAATAAGTTCGTTTACAAATCGGTCTTTATTATTTTGAATGTACTTTTTTAAATTGTTCATTGGTTTGAATTAAATTATTTTCCAAAATTAACAAAAAAATAAATTAAACCTTTGCAATTTAAGACTAATGTGTATATTTGCACTTCCAATTTTGCGGCTGTGGTGGAATTGGTAGACACGCTAGACTTAGGATCTAGTGCCGCAAGGCGTGGGGGTTCGACTCCCTTCAGCCGCACAAAAACTCTTTTAATTAATTTTAAAAGGGTTTTTTATTTGTAAAAATTTTTGGCTTTTAATGGGTAATTATGGTTAAATCGTATAAGATTATTACAAAAGAAAAGGTTCGGTTATAAAATAACCGAACCTTTTCTTTTGTAATACCATTGTGCTATATAAAATAAATTACTCTATATATCCTAATTCTTTTGGATTTAGAATAACAAATTCGGTTCTACGATTTTCAGCATATTCTGCTTTAGTACATCGTACCCCATCTACACACCTGTTTACTGGTTGGCTTTCGCCATATCCTTTTGCGGTAATTCTTCTTGGTTCAATACCATTTTTAATAATATATACCATAGTAGAATTTGCTCGTCTAGCAGATAGCTCATTATTATAAGCTTTTGTACCCCTAGAATCTGTATGTGAACCACCTTCTATACGTAATTTAGGATATTTTTTCATTATTGCAATTACTTTATCTAATTCGATTGCTGCAGATTTGGTAATTCTACTTTTGTTTAATTCAAAATAAATAGGATTTATATTTACTACTACTTTATTTTTAATAATTTTAACTTCGGTTGTATCAATAATTGGTTTTAGTAATAATTCTAAATTTAGTTTTTTCTTTGGTTTTTCGGTTGTTATAATACTTTTGGTATCGTTTTCATATTTTTCTTTGCTTCCGTTTATGGTATAATTTTTACTACAAGGCAATAAAAATTTAAAAGTACCTTCTTGTGAACTACTTGCTGTTAAAATTTCTTTTCCTGACGCATCTAAAACACTAACCATCGCATTAGAAATTGTTTTTTTGTTGTTTTTATTTTTTACAATTCCTATTAATTCTTGGTTACAAATAACTTCTGGAGTTAGTTCTAAATCCACTTTATGTGTTTCACTAGGATCGTTTTCGGTAACTACATTTTTTCCGTTTTCTAAAAATCGGAATTTTGTTGCAACAATTCTAAAATTACTATCGCAAAGCACATCAAATTTATATTTTCCTTTTTTATTTGTTTTGGTAGATTTTAATACGTTTCCAGCAGCATCTACAACTTCTACCGTTGCATTAAAAATAGGTTTACTTGTTTTAGTGTTTCTAACTACTCCTGATAAATTTTGTGTACATTCAATATTTAGTGGAGGAGAAGCTGTAAAATGATAAATATCATCGTCTCCTTTACCTGATTTTCGGTTGGATGAAAAATAGCCTTCATCAATATCATTATTTACAATTATAGCAAAATCGTCTGCTTCGCTATTTATAGGAGCACCTAAATGGATAGCGTCAGACATAGATTTTTTATAAATACGAATTGCATAGATATCCAATTCGCCTAACCCTCCTTTTCTACTATCTGAAGAGAAGTATAAAATATTTTTTTTATCAATAAACGGAAACATTTCTCTACCTAAAGTATTTACTTTTCGTCCTAAATTTTTCGGTTTAGAATATTCGTTATTATCTAAAATATCTACAACAAATATATCAGTTCCACCGTAAGTTCCAGGCATATCCGAAGTGAAATATAATTTTTTACCATCTCTACTCACTGCAGGATGACCAACCGAATAATTACGATTATTAAAAGGTAGCGGTTTGATATTAAACCATTTCCCTTTTGAATCTATTTCAGCTTTATATAAAGCAAGATAAGTTGTTTTATTTTTTTTTTCTTCTTTTAATCTTTTTTTACGTTGTCTTTCGGTTTCATTTGGATCTGGTATATGTTTTGCATCGCCATTAATTTCATTATTTCGTGTAAAATATACAGTTTTAAAATCTGGTGCATACGAAACAGAAGATTCGTGATATTTTGAATTTAAGGTATTTGAAAAGTCTTTTAAATTACTTAGGCTACCATCTTCATTAATATCTGCTTGATATAAATCTAAAAATGCTTGGTTGTTTCCTTCCCATTTTTTTCCGAAAGCATTACCTCTTGAAGAAGAAAAAATCAATTGGTTATTTACTGAAAATGCTGGTCCAAAATCAGATTTTTTAGAATTTGCTTGTAAATTTCTAATTTCATATTCACCTGGTGTTGTTTGTGAAAAAAGACTAATTCCGAATGCTAAAAATATATAAAATACTAAATTATTCATACGCGATATCTATATTTTAGGGTTGTTTTACAATTTTACAAAATTACAATAAAGTTGATAAACTGTTAAATTTATTTTAAATAAAACTTATTTTTTTAACCAATACGTTGGGTTTTGTGGTATGGTATCTTTCATTAAGGCAAATATTAGTTTTGTTTTTCCTGTAGTGCTATCGGTATGGATAATTCCTAAATCTTGTTTTATTTTGACTTTATCTCCTTTTTTCACAAAAATTTTATCTAAGTTTTTATATGCAGTATAATAGTTTCCGTGTTGTAGTAAAACGGTTTTTAATTTTGTTTTTTTATCAACTATTATAGCAATAACATCTCCTTTATAAATGGCTCTAGCTTTTGCATTTTTTTCGGTAATGTAATGCCAACCATTACTTTTAATTTTAATTTTTTTTAGTTGCTCGTGCGATCGTTGTCCGAAATATCTCGAAATATATCCTTTCGTTACAGGGTGTGGTAACCTACCTTTGTTTGCTATAAAACTATTTGCTAATTTTTTCGCCTCTGGTGTAAGCTTTACAATACTTTTTTTACTTCCTTTTTTCTTAGACTTTTTGGTTCGTGATTTTGTAATTACGTTAAATAATTGTTTTTCAAAATTACGTTCTTGTTGTTGCTTTTTTTTGATTTTAGCAATGTATTGTTTCTCTTTACTCTTTACTTTTTCTAATAACTGTTGTTGGGTTTCTTTGGCTTGATCTACGGATTTGGTTTCTTCTAATTTTTTTATAATTAAAGAGTCTTTTACTTGTTTTTTAAGTAATAAAGAATCGTTATATTGTTTTAATAAAATACGTTTTTCTTTAATTTTATTTGCTTGTTCTTTTCGATAATCTGCATATTGTTTCATATACAGACTACGTTTATAGGCCTGTGTAAAACTGTTTGAGGAAAGAATAAATAGTAAATCACTATGTTTATTTTTATTTTTATAGGTTTGAACAACAATTTTAGCATATTCTGTTTTAAGTGTTTCTAATTGATTGGTTAATTGTTCAATTTCTTTAGTGTTTTCGGTAATTTCTTTAGTGTATGTTTCGGATTCTTTATTTATAGTATTTATTAGTTCTTGTCGTACTTCAATTTTTTTATTGATTTCTCCTAATCGTGTTAGTAAGGTTTTTTCGTCTTTTTTATTTTTAGATAATAGTTTATTTATTTGTCGGATTTCTCGTTGCAATTTTTTACGTTTTTGCTGTAATTGCTTTTTGTTTTGTCCGAAAGCCGAAAAACCAAACAATAGTAAAAAAAGTATGCTAAATAGAGATACTAAATTTTTGTTTATATGTGTTTTATGGATTTGCATTATAATTTAATTTCTTTATAACCATTTGGAATTTTAAACGGAAAACTCAATTTTTCATTAAAGATAACTTTTCGATATGTAATATCTACGGTGTTTTCAGAATTTTTTTCTATTGCCTTAACAAAAATGTTTTTAGGAAAATAAACTCCTTCTATTTTTTCATAATCGGAATACTTTATAGTTAGTATTTTACTTTCTTGCTCTTGAGTAATTTCTTGTTTTTCTAATTTAAAAATCGAAGCATCTAATTGAAATAAAATATCAAAAAGTTTATTTTTCTTTTTTGGAGTAAATATAAAACTGTTTTCTTTTGGTTGTACGTTAAAATTTTTAGTGTCTAATTTATAAATTGCTTGACCTAACAATATATTTTGTATTTGATTAAACGTTACTTCTGTACCTAAAAAATTACTTAAAAGTG
>CAMZLT010000158.1 GCA_947311745.1 uncultured Flavobacteriaceae bacterium
AATACCCAAATTTGAGGGAGTTTGAAATTATCTTTATTCATCTGCTACATTTCAAAACCCTTGAAATACTAAGGTATTCCTACGGATTTTAAAATTTCACACCTAAACAAAGCTAATTCCATGAATTTTTGCGGTTATAATAATTTGAATTTAAATCCTTTATTAGAGTAATATGCAAGAACATTTACCAAGGTTTCTTGCATATTTTTTTTTGCTTTTCTACTATCATGAAAAACAATAATATCACCTGATTTCACGTTTTTAACGATATTGTTGTAGCATTTTTTTGGTGAGCAATTCATATCAAAATCACCAGATAAAACAGTCCACATTATTATTTTGTATCCTTTATTTCGTAGTGCAGTAGCTTGTTTTTTTTTGATTTTTCCGTAAGGTGGTCGAAATAGTTTTGTTTTGAAATTTGGCATAACTATTTTGAAGGATTTTTCAGCTTGCACTACATTTGCTAGATAATTTGTATTTTCTGTTTTCCAGCCGTTGAGGTGGTTTTGTGTATGATTGCCAATTTTATGTCCTTCAGCAAGAATTCGTTTGAAAATTTTAGGATACTTTTGTATGTTTTCTCCAACACAAAAAAATGTAGCTTTTGCCTTGTGTTTTTTTAATGCATCTAAAACAAAAGTGGTTATTTCAGGGGTTGGCCCGTCATCAAAAGTTAAAAATATTTCTTTTTTTGATGTAGAAAAACGCCAAATATAATCGGAAAACCATCTCTGAATGCTATTTGGCGTTTTTACTAAGTACATATTATTTTATTATTCGTCCATTGCGGATTCTAACATCTTGAATATAGAGTCAAAGCGTTTATTTATTTTTAATTCAAATATAGAATCTTTTCCTTTGCTTTCGTTCATAACATATTTATAAAATTCTACGGTTGGTGTGATTTTATCAAACTGTCGCATCATTTCTCTGTTGCTTATTTGATTGGCTTTAATAAATTCTGCAAATTTAGATAATTCCTTATCATACGAATTTAATAATTTTAACGAAAAGGCTTGTGCTTTTTCATTTTCGCCTAATCGGTAATAGTTTTCAATTGCAGAAAGTGCCAAACCTTGATTTCTGATTACATTAAATGAAATTTTTTCTGTAATATCGCTAATTATTTCCTTTGCAAATTCTTTATCATAAATGGACGCAGTATCGACAATATTACCATACATTAATAAATCAGTATCTACATCGTCAAAATAACGTCTTTTATCTTTGTCGTCTAAAGTTGCATAATAGCGAATATTATCTTGAAAAACAGCTAGTAGTATTTTTGCTATTTTACGTGCTTTTTCTTTTTTATTAATTGCATAATAATTATCAATTAATCCTAAAGATAGGCTGTAATGTTTGTACATTTTAATTGGTAATTTTTCTACGGATAAATCTAGTATTTCTTCTGCTTTAGTGAAATCTTTTTCTTTAATGAATGCTTCTGCTAATCGATTTAGATTGTTGCGATACGAAATACTATTTTTTCGTGATTCAACATCCACATATACATTTGGATTGTTAGAGGTTTTCCAGTCTAAACCTTTAATGTTTTTATACATTACGGAGGTGTTAATTCTACCCAAATCCATCGGACTCCCTGTTTTAGTTTCTTTTTTAATAGGAACTAATTTGTATGCCAATCCATCTAATTGTAAGTAATCTTTTAACCAAAGATATTCTTCATCGGCAAATGCTCCACCTGTAAAATAGATTGGTCTTTCCCAATTAAAATTTGCTAGAACATCTAGCATTAAAATTCGGTTTTTAGTAATTCCGTTATCATCAATATCAAAATCAATATATGGAAGTATTTTATCCGCATCCTCAACAGAAACAATTCCGTTATTTAAAACCTTTTGTTTGTCAACCATTAGTCGTAATTTATTGGTTGGATACGTTTTTTCGAAATGATTATTGCCACGAACATCTTCGTAAGTTTGCTTGTCGCTTGAGGCAATCCATTTCATGAAATCTCGTATGTCAATCCTGCGATTTAATTCTTTTTTATCTGTTAAACTGTCTATAGCAATATTCTCTTTTACAGCTATGGCACTAACATCTCGTGGCACGTGATAGGCAACTTCTAAAGCACCTGTACGATATTGACTGTGTGTTAATTGTGAAGGAATTGGTTTTGCTTCATAGGTTTGTCTTTTTTGTTGGTCTATACACCAATCGGTTGCAAAAAGACTGGAGTTTATTAACTTTAAATCTGTTCGATATTTTTCTACTTCTTGTAAGTACCAAAGCGGAAAAGTATCGTTATCACCGATGGTAAACATAATGGCATTTTCTTGACATGAATCGATATATGCTTTTGCGTTTAATAAAGCAGAGTAACGATTTGATCTATCGTGGTCGTCCCAATTTTGGTTTGCCATTAATAAAGGAACAGCAAATAAAGCAACAACGGATACTGTGATTGCGGTAATTTTTGGGTTTGCTATTTTTTTGATTGTTTCGAACAATGCTAAGACGCCAAAGCCAATCCAAACGGCAAAAATATAGAACGAACCAACTACGGCATAATCTCGTTCTCTAGGTTCAAATGCTTTTGGGTTTGTGTAAAATAAAACTGCTAAACCTGTAAATAAAAAGAATAACAATAAGCTCCAAAAACTTTTTTGATCGCGTTGCAATTGAAAAAACAAACCAAATAGTCCTAAAATAAGTGGTAAAAAATAATAGGTATTTCTTCCTTTATTTTCTAAAATTTCTTTAGGTAAATCTTTTTGAGATCCTAAAAAGAAACTATCAATAAAATCAATACCACTTAACCAATTACCGTGATTATCTAATTGCCCTTCGATATCATCTTGTTTGCCTACAAAATTCCACATAAAATATCTACCGTACATATAACCAAATTGGTAATTAACCATAAAATCTAAATTTGCCAAGAAGCTAGGCTTTTTAACATTTAAAAATTCTTGATTATCATTTAGGTATTTCATATAACCTGTTCGGTTTATTTTGCCAGATTCATAACCATCTAAAAAGGCTTCGTATTGTTGTTTAATTTGATCGTAATATTTTTGATAAAACGGATCAATGTCGCTTTTACGTTTTAATTTAAATTGCGGTAATTCACCAGTAATCATAATGTAATTGTTAATTACGTTAGAATCCGGAACATTCATTCGTGGTATAAAACCTTTATGTTCGTTTCCGTAATTAGGAATAGATTTTGGATATTCTTTTTTGTTTACGATAACGTATTTACCTGATTTTTTATCTTTTTCGTATTTAGGATTTCCATTAATATAT
>CAMZLT010000159.1 GCA_947311745.1 uncultured Flavobacteriaceae bacterium
CCCCAATGATGGCGTGAAGTTCCTGGTAAAGCAGTATATTCTAATACTTTTTTTACCGCTTCCTTATCGGAATATCCTTGTTTTTTAAAATTTAAGAATTTCCGTTTCCAAATTCTATTTTGATGCGAAAAACTACGATAAGCAGATATTACTTGAATCCGAATACCATCTTTTAAAGCAGCTTTTTTCATTAATTCTAAAGCGTCGTAAGCTTCTTTTTGTAAGCGATAGGCTTTTCCTTTTAGTAGCGGTTGAATTGCAGATGATTTTCCTAATAAAATACCAGTTTTAGTATTTTGGGCTAAAATGCTAAACGAAAAAAATAAAAATAGGAGGGAACTAGTACGTATTTTCATTAGATATTTTTAATCATTTTGTAGTGAAAGCAAACATGTTCAATATAAAATTTATCTCCGATACTTTCAAAACCTAATTTTTTATAAAACGGAACCGCATATTCTCTTGCATTACACCAAATTAAGCTAACACCCTTTTGTCTGTATTGTTTTTCAATAAATTGAATAAGCTGTTTTCCTACATTCTTTCCTTGCATTTTTGGTGTTACAGCCATACCACGAAGTTGAATTTGTTTTTGTGAGTATGCTGCTAAAGAGTTTTTCATAACACTAACAATTCCGATACAATCTTTATTTAAAAAAGCTCCAAAATGCTTTGTTTCCGTATCAAAATCGCCTTGGTATTTATAAATATATTTTTCGCTAGTTTTCAGAACTTTAAGTCGCAAATCATAGGTTTCAATAGCTTGTATTTCGCGTATTTTTAACATTAAATTCCTGTGTAATTTTGAGGAGTTATGGCTTTTAATTCTGTTTTTATGGCTTCCGACACCTCTAACGTATCAATAAATTCTAAAATGGAATTTTTAGTTATCTCGGTATTGGTTCTAGTCAATTCCTTTAAAGCTTCGTATGGGTTTGGATATGCTTCTCTACGTAGAATAGTTTGAATTGCTTCGGCAACTACAGCCCAATTTTTTTCTAAATCTTGGTTAAATGTATCTGCGTTTAATAAAAGTTTATTTAAGCCTTTTAAAGTAGAACTAAAGGCAATTATGGTGTGTGCGATAGGAACACCAATGTTTCGTAAAACGGTAGAATCGGTTAAATCGCGTTGTAATCGCGATATTGGTAATTTTCTAGATAAATGCTCAAAAATGGCATTTGCAATACCTAAATTACCTTCCGAATTTTCAAAATCTATTGGATTTACTTTGTGTGGCATTGCAGATGAGCCAACTTCGCCTTTTTTTATTTTTTGTCCAAAATAATTCATCGAAATGTATGTCCAAATATCTCTGTTTAGGTCAATTAGTATTGTATTTATTCGTTTTAATGCATCAAATTGAGCAGCGATATGATCGTAATGTTCAATTTGTGTGGTAGGAAAAGAATGATGTAAACCTAATACTTTTTCGATGTAATTTGCACCAAAATCTTTCCAGTTAATATTTGGATAAGCAACTTTATGAGCATTAAAATTACCAGTTGCTCCTCCAAATTTTGCAGCGTATGGTATTTTTTGTAATAGTGATACTTGTTGTTCTATACGTTCTATGAAAACCTGTATTTCTTTTCCTAATCGTGTTGGTGATGCTGGTTGTCCGTGTGTTCGTGCAAGCATTGGTATATCTTTCCAATCATTAGATAACTGCTTTAATTTCTGAATTAATTTTGCTAATTCCACATAATAAACCGAATCAAAAGCATCGTTTAAACTTAACGGAATTGCAGTATTATTGATGTCTTGTGAGGTTAAGCCAAAATGGATAAACTCTTTATATTTTTCTAAATGTAAGGCATCCATTTTTTCTTTGATAAAGTATTCTACTGCTTTTACATCGTGGTTGGTAATGCGTTCAATTTCTTTGATTTTTGTAGCGTCTTTGGTGCTGAAATTTTTGTATAAATTTCGTAATTCTGCATATAAATTTTTATCAAAATCGGCTAATTGTGGTAACGGAATTTCGCATAGAGCAATAAAATATTCAATTTCTACTTTTACACGATATTTTATCAATGCTTCTTCAGAAAAATAATTGGCAAGGCTTTCTACTTTGTTGCGATATCTTCCATCGATTGGTGAAATGGCATTTAAGGTGTTTAAATTCATGGTGTTGTGTTATTTTTTAATGATTTCAAGCAGTGTTTGTATTATATAATCGACTTCTTTTTTAGTATTATATTTGCTAAAGGAAAACCGAACAGAAGTATTTACAGTATCTTTATCTGGAGCAATTTCATTTAAAACATGCGAACCTGTATTGCTTCCACTTTGACAAGCCGAACCGCCAGAAACGGCTATTCCTTTTAAATCTAAGGTAAATAACAACATCGGAATATCTTGATTAAATCGAACATTTAAAATGCAATACGAACTTTTTTCTAAATTTTCTGACATTCCGTTAAAACGGATATCTTTAAAATTCTTTTTTAATTCAGAAATAAAATAGGCTTTTAATTCCGTTATTTGCTTGGTTTCTGCATCTAAATTGTGTAGCATTTTGTTTAGTGCAACATCCATTCCTACAATATTCGGAACATTTTCCGTTCCTGCTCTAGCACCTTTTTCTTGTGCTCCACCATGCAATATTGGTAAAATACCAAAACCTTTTTTTATGTACGCAAAACCAACACCTTTACTTCCGTGAAATTTATGAGCCGAAGCAGCAATAAAATCAATAGGTGTTTTTTGTAAATCTATGGTGTAATGACCAATCGCTTGAACCGTATCGGAATGAAAAAGGGCATTGTTTTCACGGCATAATTCCGTTACTTTTTTAGTGTTTAAAATATTCCCTATTTCGTTGTTTACATACATTAAACTGACCAAGGTTTTCTTATCGGAAGCGTTTAATAATTCCTTTAAATGCTCGTAATCTATTTCGCCTTTTTCGTTAAAACGGATGTAGTTTACTTCAATATTTACTTCTTTTTTTAAAGAGGCAATGGTATGTAAAACAGCATGATGTTCAATTTTTGAAGTGAGGATTCTAGTAACATTCAAATTTTTTACAGCATTGTTTAAAATAAGATTGTCTGCTTCGCTTCCTCCTGAAGTAAAAATAATTTCGCTAGAACTCACCTTAAAATAATTGGCAATATTTTTTCGTGCTTGTTCGATAATTGCCTTAGCTTTTCTTCCAAATTGATGTGTGGATGACGGATTTCCGTAAACATCGTTCATTGTTTGTGCGATTGCAGTTATCACATCCTTATCCATAGGAGTGGTTGCGGCATTATCAAAATATATTTTTTGCATAAGGCTTTGAAAAAATTAAGCAACAAAGATAAGATAAACTTTAGTAAAATTTTAGGTTTATTATTTTTAGAATAGCTTATTTTTGTAAAAAAAGAATTTAATATGCGTAATTTTTTAGTGTTTTTGTTTGCCTTTTTATTGTTTTCATGTAACGATGGTAATTTTGATTCGCCAAGTTTTAATTTTTCGGATGCTTCTATTGAAAATTGTGGAAATTTGGTTTTGTTTAAAATAAACGAAGCGGAAGTTTTGCTTTTAGACTTGAATACGGATAATTTTAATAATATTTTTTTTAAAACAGCACACGATAATGAAAGTTTTAGTTTGTCGGATGCTATTATTTACCGAACCTATTCGGCAAATGTTACAGCAAGTATGTTTTGTCAAAATATTCCGCCGAGTTCGCCAAGTTTGCAAAAAGAATGGCTTGGTAACGGAACGCTAATTGTAAATAACACCATAACCGATAACGGCGATGGTACTTCAAATTACATTTGCACTTTTACAATAAACGATTTGCAGTTAAACAATCAAAGTGGTAATTCTATTATTTACGATGTTTACGACTATGGTACTGTTACAGGAAGTTTTGATAATTAGAATGAATCTATTCTATTTTATAGGTTTTTTTTCTGAAATCAGATTCATTAAAGTGAATTATTAAAATTCCTAGAGGCATTATTGCACTTGCAAAAAATAAAAGGATGTCATATTTAGGAATGTTGATTAGGTATAGATTTAAAAATCCTTGTAAAAATAAAAGGAGTTCGCTTAAAAAAACACCAAACATAAAGAGGTAAATTCCGTTTTTATTTAAGTTTTTTTTAGGAATTAA
>CAMZLT010000160.1 GCA_947311745.1 uncultured Flavobacteriaceae bacterium
ATAAAGAAGTAAAAGCATTTTACGCTTTGCCTCAAAAAATTAAAGATACATACGAAATTGAAGGACTTGGCGGACAGCGAGGTTACACAGGTTTTGGAAAAGAATCTGCAAAAGGTAGAACCGAAGGAGATTTAAAAGAATTTTGGCATTTCGGACAAGAAGTTTTAGATAATGAAAAAATACAAGACACCTATCCAGATAACGTACAAGTAACCGAATTACCTGAATTTAATAAAACAGGAATGGAAGTATATCGTCAATTAGAAAAAACAGCAACTTATGTACTTAGAGCTTTGGCATTGTATATTGGTTTAGACGAAAATTATTTCGATTCGTATGTACATAACGGAAATAGTATTTTACGTCCGATTCATTATCCACCAATCGTAGGCGAACCAAAAGGAGCAGTTCGTGCAGCAGCACATGGCGATATAAATTTAATAACCCTACTTATGGGAGCATCTGCAGCAGGATTAGAAGTACAAACAAAACAAGGCGAATGGATTCCTGTAACAGCTTTGCCAGAACAATTAGTTGTAAATGTTGGGGATATGCTGGAACGACTAACAAATAACAAATTGCGTTCAACCATCCATCGTGTAGTAAATCCACCAAAAGAAGATTGGGATAAACCAAGATACTCTATTCCGTTTTTTACACACCCAAAAAGTGAAATGTCTTTAAATTGTTTGGCAGAATGTATTGATGAAAACAATCCGAAAGCACATGACGATATTACAGCAGGAGATTTTTTAAACGAACGCTTACGTGAATTGGGATTAATAAAATAATTAAAACATTTAGAATAAAATAAAATGGAAAATTCAAGCCCAACAACATTAATGTTTGGAGGTATAATGTTAGCAAGTATTTCGCTTAAATTGCAAAAAAAATATCCATATATTTTTTATATAGCAGTTATTGCAGGATTGGTCTTATTTATAACAGGAATTATAAAATATATTAAACAACGTAGAGATTTTATGTAATTATGGCAAAGAAAAAAATGAACAGTTTATCCGATTTAGGAGGTTTTGTGTTTTCAACAAACAAAGAAGCAGATTTTTCTGAGTACGATGAAAACCAAGAAACACCTAATAATAACGAACAGTTTTTAGAAGCTCATTTTTCAAATAAAGGACGTGGTGGAAAAGTAGTAACTGTTATAAAAGGTTTTGTGGGGACAGAACAAGATTTAAAAAAATTAGGCAAATTATTAAAACAAAAATGTGGTGTTGGTGGTTCGGTAAAAGATAACGAAATTATAATTCAAGGTAATTATCGCGATAAAATTATTGAAATTTTAAAAAATGAAAAATATAATGTAAAGCGTGTTGGAGGATAAATTTTTTCAAAAAAAACACCCAATAAAACTATATTTTTTTGTAATTTGGTAAGTCCAAATTCATTTTATTTAAAACCCAAACATTCAACGGTTTTCAATAAAATTTATTGGTACAATTGTTGCTCTTAAGCAATGAGATAATATAAAAATAACAATTAATTATTTCCGAAAAGGAAAATAAAAACAAAAAAATGATAAAAATAGGTATAAACGGATTTGGTAGAATAGGTAGAATTGCTTTTCGTAATATTGTAGCAAGAGATAATATGCAAGTTGTTGCAATTAACGATTTGTTAGATGTAGATTATTTAGCGTATTTATTAAAATACGATTCCGTTCACGGTAGATTTGCAGGAACAGTAGAAGTAAAAGAAGGAAAATTAATTGTTAATGGAAAGGCGATTCGTGTAACAGCTGAAAGAAATCCAGAAGATATAAAATGGAATGAAGCAGGAGCAGAGTACATTATTGAATCCACAGGTTTTTTTACATTAAAAGACAAAGCAGCATTACATATAAAAGGTGGTGCAAAAAAAGTAGTAATTTCAGCACCATCAAAAGACGCTCCAATGTTTGTAATGGGTGTTAATAACACGGATTTAAAGGTAAGTGATACTGTCTTTTCAAATGCTTCGTGTACAACAAATTGTTTAGCACCTTTAGCAAAAATATTAAACGATGCCTACGAAATTGAAGAGTGTTTAATGACAACCGTTCATGCAGCAACATCCTCACAAAAAACCGTAGATGCACCTTTAAAAAATTGGCGTAGAGGTAGAAGTGCAATAAATAACATTATACCAACTACCACAGGAGCAGCAAAAGCGGTAACAAAAGTAATTCCTGAATTGGCAGGAAAAATGGATGCAATGGCGTTTAGAGTCCCAACAGTAGACGTTTCGGTAATTGATTTAACCGTTAAGTTTAAAAAAGAAACTTCTTATGACGCTATTAAAAAGTTGATAAAAACAGCTTCCGAAAACGAATTTAAAGGAATTATCGGTTATACCGAAGATGAAGTGGTTTCACAAGATTTTGTTTCCGAAACGAGAACTTCTGTTTTTGATGCAGGAGCAGGAGTAGAGCTAAATTCAAGGTTTTTTAAGTTAATTGCTTGGTACGATAACGAATACGGATACTCAACTAAAATTGTAGATTTGTTAGAATATGCAGCAAGTTTGTAATGAAAATCGCTTTGATCGTTTTTTTTTTGAAGGATAAAAGTAATTCGTTGGATACACGTTAAAAACTTTACTTAAATTTGTTTCATGCAATTACAATGTATTTTAGTAGATGACGAAAAGAACAGTAGAGATATTCTAAGGAATTATCTTGCTAAATACTGTAAAAATGTTATCGTTTTAGATGAAGCAGAAAACATACATCAAGCAAAAAAAATAATTCAGAAAAACAAAATAGATTTGGTGTTTTTAGATGTAGAAATGCCTTTTGGTAATGCTTTTGATTTTATCGAACAAGTAGATGATCAGGATTTTGAAATTGTTTTTGTAACAGCTTATAATCAGTACGCAAAAGAGGCGTTAAATCATCATGCAGCATATTATTTAACCAAGCCCATATCTATTGACGAATTGATAAAATCAGTAGATTATGTGGTTTCTATTAAAGAAAAAGAAGCCGATTTTAAAGATAAAATACTCGTTCCGAAAATAAAAACCGTAAACGGAAAAATTACCATTCCTACACAAAACGGTTTTGAGGTTTTACCAATGGATGCAATTTTATATGCAAAGGCAGACGATAATTATACACATATATATCTTAAAGATACTTCTGTAAAATTGGTAAGTAAAACACTTAAGTATTTTCAAGATATGTTAGCAGATTATGGCTTTGTACGAATACATAAATCGTATTTAGTAAACGTTAACGCTATTGCAAAATACCAAAAAGGAAAAGGTGGAACAATTGTTTTAGAAAACGGAAAAGAATTGTCTGTTTCTGCATCGCAAAAAGCAAATTTATTAGCATTTTTTAAATAAATTATATTGAATTATTTTAGTAAAACATTTCAAAATTTAAAAAAAGAAAGCATAGTGTTACTGACAATTTATGTGTTAATAGTTGTGTTTTTAATATTTATAACTTTTGCTCAATTTTCAGGGAGTCATGTGTTAAGAGGTGTTTTTTTTGATTTTTTAAATTACGTTTCTTTATCTTCAAAGTCCGATTTACATCTGTATAGACCATATACTTTTATAAGCTATTCTTTAGTACATTTAAGTTTTATTCATTTTATTTCTAATGTTTTAGTATTGTACTATGTCGGAAATTTATTTTTAGACTTTTTTACTAAAAAACAGTTTCTAATTTATTTTATTTTAGGAAGTATTTTTGGTGGTATTTTTTTTATCACACTTAATTATTTAACACCAAATTCAGGTGAAAATATTTTAATAGGAGCATCGGCAAGTATTACGGCTTTATTGGTTGGTGTCGCAACAAAAGCACCTTCATATACCATGAATTTTAGATTTATAGGTTATGTAAAATTATCCGTAATTGCTTTGGTTTGGATAGTGCTTAGTTTTTTATTGCTCGTAGGGAACAATGTTGGAGGGCAGGTAGCACATCTCGGAGGAGCTTTTATCGGATTTATTTTAACAAAGTATTATTATGCTAATTCCATGCAAAAAATTACCTTTGCTAAAAAGAAAAAATCTAATTTAAAAACCGTCTTTAAAAAATCCGATTATGGCTTGTCTAATTATCAAAAAGACCGATTGCACCAACAAAAAATAGATTTTTTGTTGGATAAAATAAGCAAATCAGGTTATAATAGTTTAACTCAAGCCGAACGAGATTTCTTGTCAAGAGCAAGTAAAAAATGATTTTAAAATCGCTATGAAAAATTTATCTATATTTAATAAATTACTTTATGTAATTAATTATATTTTTGCAATTTTACTTTTGTTTGGATACCTTATTCCGCTTGTTAAACCGTCTATTTTTTTAAATTTTTCAATACTGAGTTTACTACTTCCGGTACTTATTTTTGTAAATTTTGTATTTATAGTTTATTGGCTTTTACAATTAAAAAGAAACTTTTTATTATCTATTTTTGTTTTAGGAATCGGTTTTTTTATTTCATCACCACTCTATAAATTTACTGCAAAAAACAGAGAAAGTATCAATAAAATTAGTATTATGAACTATAATGTACGCCTTTTCAATGCTTATAATTGGTTTAAAGAAAAAGATATTCCTAGTTTGATGAAAACGTTTTTTGAGCAAGAAAATCCAGATATTTTATGTGTGCAAGAGTATCATCCAAAAGGGAAAGACATCATTAATTACCCATTTGAATATATTAAAACCAATTCTACAAGTAAAAAATTCGGACAAGCAATTTTTTCAAAATACAAAATAGTAAACCAAGGAGCTTTAGATTTTAAAAACACACAAAATAATGCTATTTTTGTAGATATTGTAAAAGATAGAGATACCATCCGAATTTATAACCTACATATTGAAAGCCTTAGACTAAATCCAAGCAAAGAAAATTTTGGCGAAAAATCTACCGAAAAACTACTAACTCGTTTAAATAAAGGCTTTATAAAACAACAAAAACAAGTAGAACAAATACTTGCACACCAAAAAAGATGTAAATTTCCTATTTTAGTAGCAGGAGATTTTAACAATACAGCATATTCATGGACATACAAAACCTTAAAAGGAAACTTTATAGATTCGTATTTAGAAGCAGGTTCAGGATTTGGAAAAACTTTTGAAATAAAAAACTTTCCTATGCGAATAGATTATATCTTTGCAGATAAAATATTTACTATTAACAAACATAAAAATTATAAAATAAAATATTCCGATCATTATCCAATTATGGCAACCATAAGTTTGGATTAAAAATAGATATAATATGAAATGTAAAAACATAAAAAAAATAGTATTACTACTACTAAGTATAATTAGTTTAAATACCTTTTCGCAAAAAAAAGACCTATCCTTATCCGATGCCGTTTTGGGTTATTATAAAGGGATGTATCCTGAGAATTTACGTAGGTTACAGTTTATTAGTGATACAGAATACATGTATTTAGATAACGATAAATACCTTGTTAAAAATGTTGTAGATTTAGATTATACATCCGAAATATCATTAACAAGTTTTCAGAAAAAATATGCAGATTTAAAACGTTTTCCACGATTTTTGGCATTTGATAAAACCGTTGCAACATTTACTAAAGATCATGCAATTATAAAATACGATTATAAAAACAATGCAGAATTATTAAAACTTCCTTTTGACGAAAAAGCTCAAAACACCGATTTTAATTCCGTTAAAAATAGTCTTGCATATACCATAGACAATAATTTATACATTGCCACAACCGATAATCCTAAAATTGCAATTACTAATTTGTCCGATAAAAATATTGTTTCAGGTCAAGCAATCGCACGATACGAATTTGGTATTTCTAAAGGTACATTTTGGTCACCAAACGGAAATTATTTAGCATTTTATCAAAAAGACGAAACCAATGTTACCAATTACCCGTTAGTAGATATTACCACATACCCTGCAACAGTTAATGAAATTAAGTATCCAATGGCAGGACAAGGTTCGGAAATTGCCAAAATAGGAATTTATAACCTAGAAAAAAACAAAACTATTTATTTAGATATAGACACTTCCGATGAACATTATCTAACCAATTTGTCGTGGAGTCCAGACGAAAAATACGTATTAGTTGCCGAGGTTAATCGTGCACAAAATCACATGGACTTTAACTTATATAAAACCTCAAACGGAAAAAAAGTACGCACGCTTTTTACCGAAAAGAACGATCGTTGGGTTGAGCCAGAAAACGATGCCGTATTTATACCAAATAATAAAACCGAATTTATTTGGTTAAGCGAAAGAAACGGTTTTAAAAACGCATACATCTATTCCATTAAAGGAAAATTAAAAAAACAATTAACCGATTTTAAATTCCCTATTAAATCTATTTTAGGATTTGATAAAAGTGGTGAAAACATTATCTTATCCGCAACAGGAAAAGACGGTCGTGAAACACATGCATATAAAGTAAATGTTAAATATGGTGATATTACAAAAATCACTTCTAAAAAAGGAACACATCGTGCAATTTTAAGAGGGAATTATTTAATTGATACGTATACAAGTTTAGAAATACCTAGAGAAATAAGCACCATAAACTTAATTGACGGAACAGAGGAATATATTTTTGCAGCTAAAAATCCATTAGAAAACTATAAAATTGGTAAAACCGAATTTGTAACTTTAAAATCGGAAGATAATTTTGATTTATATGCTAGAATTATCAAACCTGCGGATTTTGATTATAGTAAAAAATATCCTGTTTTAATTTATGTTTACGGAGGAACACATGCACAATTAGTAACCAATTCGTGGCTTGGAGGGGCAAGTTTATGGATGCAGCAATTTGCAACGGATAAACAATATATTGTTTTTACTTTAGATAATCGTGGTTCGGAAAATAGAGGTTTTGCTTTTGAAAGTATTATCCATCGTAAAGCTGGTGAGGCAGGAATTGCCGATCAAATGAAAGGTGTAGATTACCTAAAAAGCTTTCCGTATGTTGATAAAAACCGGATTGCAGTGCATGGTTGGTCGTATGGTGGATTTATGACTTGCTCGTTGTTATTACGACAGCCAAACGCTTTTACCGTTGGTGTTGCAGGTGGACCAGTTACCGATTGGAAATATTACGAAGTAATGTATGGCGAACGCTATATGGATACACCACAAGAAAATACAGAAGGCTACGCAAATGCACGATTAGGAAAATATTTAGAAAATTTAAAAGGAAATTTATTGTTAATTCATGGTAGTGTTGACCCAACGGTTGTGCCACAACATAGTATGACTTTGCTTAAAGAAGCGGTTGATAAAGGTGTTCAGATCGATTTCTTTACCTATCCAATGCATCCTCATAACGTGCGAGGAAAAGATAGAGTACATTTAATGCAAAAAGTATTAGATTATATTGTAGAAAAAAACAACTAATTTAAAAGGATTTGTTTGTTAAAAAAATATAAAAAAATGAACGATTTAAAAGACAGAAACGACATAATAGTATTAGTAAATAAATTTTATGATAAAGTAAATAAAGATGATAAAATTGCTTTTTTCTTTAACGATATTACTAAAGTGAATTGGGATTTGCATTTACCTAAAATGTACGATTTTTGGGAAACTTTAATTTTCGGAAAAAAGGCATATAAAGGAAATCCAATGTTAAAACATGTGCTTATGGCACAAAAAGAACCAATGGAAGCACATCATTTTGAACGATGGTTGTCTTTATGGAAAAAAACCATTGCTGAAAATTTCAAAGGCGAACGTGCCGATATTGCACTTTATAAAGCAGAACAAATAGGAGGTTTAATGGCGTTTAAAGTAAAGCAGTTCAAGTAATTCTTACTTCACAAAAACATTATTTTCTAAATTATTATCAGCCATTAATTTACTAGGATCAATTTCTACTTTTTTAATTTCTTTTTTTGTTTTAAAAGTATAAGTAGGATATGCCCAAGCCCAATCTTTTAAAATAGTAGCGTTTGTAGGTTTTGTTCCGTAAGTCATTCGTAGTGGAATGTTAAAATTTTCTATACTATCATCTGTATACGTTACTTTTAAATCAATTGGCATTGGCATTTGTTCTATGCGTTCTAAAGTTATTTCTTTTTGATTTACCGATTTGATACCATAATCAATTTTATGCATAGTTTCTACAAATTCAGTTAGATACCAATGTAATTGCATATTCGAAACTTTTTCCGCAGAGCGAATAATATCGTTTGGTGTAGGATGTTTCATTTTAAAATCGGTGAAATATTTTTGTAAAGTTTTTTCTAAATTATCTTTACCAATCACATAACCAAGTTGAGATAAAAATATCTGGCCTTTGTAATAGCTATTTATTCCGTAAGCCATATTAGTATGGTATCTATCTCCGTGTGTTGTAAGTGGTTCATTTTTACCAGAATTTACTAAATAATTATAGGTTTTATAGACTCTATCTAGCGGAAAATCTTTTTTACCATCTAATTTTTGGTCAGCCATTGTATTGATAAACGAAGTAAATCCTTCATCCATCCACGGATGTTCTGATTCATTACTTGCTAATACAAATTGAAACCAACTATGAGCCATTTCGTGTCGTACAACGCCTTTTAAACTATTTAAATCTCTTTTTCCTGTAATTAATGTACACATTCCGTATTCCATTCCTCCATCACCACCTTGAATAATGGAATATTGTTTGTATGGATACTTGCCAACATAATTGTTGTAAAACTCCATAGTATTGTATACATCTTGCTGAAAAATTTCCCAATTTTTCTTAAGAGCATCCTCATTTTTATAAATAAAATGTAGGGTTACATCATTTGGACCTTTCATTATGTCGTGTGTATAATCTTTATCAGCAGCCCAAGTAAAATCATGTACATCAGGAGCAATAAAATGCCACGAAAGTTTTTTTCCTTTAGGTCTTTTTACTTCTGTACCTTTTTTTTCATAACCGTAACCTATTTCTTGTGGGTTTTGTAAATAGCCAGTTCCTCCAAGTAGATATTTTTTATCAATATTAATAGTAACATCAAAATTTCCCCAAACACCATGAAATTCACGAGCGATATATTGATCGGCATGCCAACCTTCAAAATCATATTCAGCTAATTTAGGATACCATTGTGTCATGGATAATTCTACACCTTCGGCGTTATTTCTACCACTACGACGAATTTGTACAGGAACTTGCCCTTTAAAAACCATATCAAAAGTGGCTTTTTCTCCAGATTTTATACTATGGTTTAGTGTAACTTTTAAAATAGTTCCGATAACTTCAAATTTTACATTTTGATTGTCTTGTTTTAATGAAATGATTTTTTGAAAGCCAATTTCATTTGGTTTTAGACTAGCAATTCTACTTTTTTTATTAGCATTAATCATTCTACCATCAGGATCTTCAATATTTTGAAGGCGAATATCCATTTCCGAACCAGG
>CAMZLT010000161.1 GCA_947311745.1 uncultured Flavobacteriaceae bacterium
CTATAACCTTAAAAAAATTCTTAACTGTTGTAGGTGATGGAAAAGCAACACTATCGGAATTAATTTTAGCAGATTCAAGAGCTTTTTTATACTACGATTTATTTAAAAAAAATCACGAAAAAAACATGAATACGATAGTAGATTTAGATAAAGAAATAACGTTATCTGTTATCGGAAATCACTCAAAAGGCACCGAATTTTTAAATGGAAACCACTTGATAACAAAAGAATTAGAGAAAACTTTTGATGTGCTAAGTAGTGAGATTGATGGGTGGTTTTTTGGTAGGTTAGATATTAAATATCAAAAATTTGAAGAGCTGCTAAAAGGTGAAAATTTTAAAATTTTAGAAATAAACGGGATTATTGCCGAACCTACGCATATTTATGATGCAACTGCAAAAAATGCAAGTTACTTTACAGCACTAAAAGAAATTAAAAAAAATTGGGAGGTAATTACAAAAATTGCGAAAACGAATAAACAGAAATTAGGTTTAGAAAATCCAAAACTACTGCCATATATGAAGGAATTGGCTTTTTTGAGACGATATACAAAAGAAATAAAAAAGCTTAACAAGCAAAATTAATCAAAACAGAATTTATCATTACTTTGCGGTGTTTTCTAAAAACGGAACAAAGGAAAATTCATCAAATTCGTGTTTTTCAAATTCGTTATTACTTTTTCTAATAAATAAAGTCATAATTTGTTTTTCATTACCAACAGGAATAACCAATCTACCGCCAATTTTTAATTGGGCTAATAAAGTTTTTGGAACAAATGGAGCTCCTGCAGTAACGAGTATGCCGTCAAATGGAGCTTGTTCTTTTAAACCAATATAACCATCACCGTAAATTAATTTTTTAGCTAAATAACCTAATTTTGGTAATTCTTTTTTAGCTTTTACATGCAATTCTTTTTGACGTTCAATACTATAAACTTCAGCTTTTAACGCTATTAAAACGGCTGTTTGATACCCAGAACCTGTGCCAATTTCTAAAATTTTATCCTTTGGTTTTACTTGCAATAATTCGCTTTGAAATGCTACAGTATATGGATGTGAAATGGTTTGATTTGCTCCAATAGGAAAAGCTTTGTTTTGATATGCAAAATCTAAAAAACTAGAATCTAAAAACAAATGTCTTGGTATGCTACCAATGGCGTCTAGCACCTTAGTGTCTTTAATTCCTTTATCTTTTAAAATTTGTACTAATCTATTTCGTAAGCCTTGATGTTTTGGCAAATCATTCATCTGTTTGGTATTTATTTTTTTATTGGTATATAAAGCTAGTAAATAAAAATTTCTTTTAATATTAAAAATCGGTATGTTCGTTTCATAATTCAAAAATAGATAAAAATGCACAAACGTGATTAAACTTTTTTGTATCTTTGAGAAAATTTTTTATATGTTAAAAATAGGCGTTTTAGGTGCTGGACACCTAGGGAAAATACATTTAAAATTAGCAAAACAATCCGTTAAATACCAGTTAGTTGGATTTTATGATGCTAATACAGAAAATGCAAAAAAAATAGAGACAGAATTTGGGTATAAATCCTTTGCAACTATAACAGAATTGATTGATGCAGTTGATGTTGTGGATATTGTAACACCAACGTTATCGCATTTTGATTGTGCAAAAGAGGCAGTTAGTAAAGGAAAACATATTTTTATTGAAAAACCAATTACTAAAACAGTTCAAGAAGCTATTTTACTTAGAGAAATGGTTGCAAAACACAAAGTAAAAGGGCAAGTAGGACATGTAGAACGCTTCAATCCTGCTTTTACAGCTGTAAAAAATGTAATAAACCAACCAATGTTTATAGAATGTCATCGTTTGGCTGAATTTAATCCAAGAGGTACAGATGTGCCTGTAGTCTTAGATTTGATGATTCACGATATAGATATTGTATTGAGTGTGGTAAAATCAAAAGTAAAAAACGTTCATGCAAGTGGTGTTAGTGTAATTAGCGAAACGCCAGATATTGCCAATGCACGTATAGAATTTGAAAATGGCTGCGTTGCCAATTTTACCGCAAGTAGAATTTCTATGAAAAATATGCGTAAAAGTAGATTTTTTCAAAAAGATGCATACATTTCAGTGGATTTCTTAGAAAAGAAAAGCGAAGTAGTTCGAATGAAAGATGTGCCTGAAAAGGTAGATGAATTCGCTATGATTTTACAAAATGCCGAAGGTGTAAAAAAGCAAATCTATTTTGAAAACCCAACAATAGAATCTAATAATGCAATATTAGACGAGCTAGAAACTTTTGCCGATGCGATAAACAATAATACAAAACCGGTAGTAACCCTTTACGACGGAACAGAAGCTCTGCTAGTTGCACAACAAATAATTGATAATTTTTAAATATTAAATAAAATGAATAAAGTAGCTGTTATAGGAGCAGGAACAATGGGGAATGGAATTGCTCATGTATTTGCACAAAATGGTTTTGAAGTAAATTTAATAGACATTTCACAAACTTCTTTAGAAAAAGGTATTGCAACCATAACTAAAAATTTAGATAGGTTATTGGTTAAATTAAAAATAACAGAGGAAGTTAAAACAAACACCCTAAACAATATTACTACATTTACCGATATTGCAACAGGAGTAAAAGATGTAGATTTAGTAGTAGAAGCTGCAACAGAAAATGAAGCTTTAAAACTACAAATTTTTAAAACAATGGATGAAAATGCTAAAGCAGAAGCAATTTTGGCAACCAATACTTCTTCTATTTCCATTACAAAAATAGCTAGTGCAACAAACAGACCAGATAAAGTGATCGGAATGCATTTTATGAATCCAGTACCGATTATGAAGCTAGTAGAAATTATTCGTGGTTATAATACAAGCGATATCGTTACCAAAACAATAATGGAATTATCGAAAAAACTACATAAAATTCCGTTAGAAGTAAACGATTATCCTGGTTTTGTAGCCAATCGTATTTTAATGCCAATGATTAACGAAGCTGTGGAAACATTGTATAATGGAGTGGCAGGAGTTTACGAAATTGATAATGTAATGAAATTAGGTATGGGACATCCAATGGGACCTTTGCAATTAGCAGATTTTATTGGTTTAGACGTTTGTTTGTCTATTTTAAATGTAATGTACGACGGTTTTAAAAATCCAAAATATGCACCTTGTCCGTTATTAGTAAATATGGTGCAAGCAGGGAAATTAGGCGTAAAATCAGGCGAAGGGTTTTATGATTATTCCGAAAGTAGAAAAGCTGAAAAAGTATCAAAACAGTTTGTTTAAAAGTTTTTTACTTGGATAAATTTTCTACAAGTGTTTAACCATAAATCCACAAAGGTTTTCGTAACGAAAACCTTTGTGGATTTATGGTTATGTATTATAAAATTTTAGTATAAATTACAATTATTGTTTTAGAGGAATAGAAAAAAATGGACTGTAAATTTATAGTGTATTTTGTGTTGAATAGGTGTTAATTGTTAAGTTTCACAAGGTTGTTGTGTTAAATTAACAACTTGTTTATTTTTCAAAGATATGATTTTCTTTTTAAATTCCTCTGGTTTTTGATTAAATATTTTCTCATCCAAGTCAAACCATTTTTCTACTGCATTAAAAGGTGTTTTCACTTTGAGTTCTCGCCTTAAGCTCCCATGCCTTCTATAAAGGTTATAATGGACTAAAAAGCTCATTAAATCGGTATTCATTTCAGTTAAAGAGTTGTAATGCGTTCTTTTTATAGTTTTTTCTTTTATGATGTCATTGGCTTTTTCTACCATTCCATTTGTTTTAGGTGTAAAAGGCTTTGTACATCTGTGGTCAATATCATTTTCTTCACAGATAAGGTCTAATTTACTTGGTTTTGTACAGTATGCTCCTTTCTTATTTTTAAGTAATCTATTGGTAAATTCCAGCCCATTATCGGTTAAAACGTGCGTAATTCCAAAAGGAAAGAAGTCTAAACATTCGAGCATAAAACGTTCTGCATTAGCACTCGTTTTAGCGTCATATATTTTAAAATACAAAGTTCTTGTAGCTCTATCGATAGCGACAAACAGATAGTATTTTACGCCATTTATTTTAGGCAGATAAGTAACGTCTATGTGTAAATAACCAGGATCATACTCTTTAAATTTCTTTGCCTTTTCTTTCTCTTTTTTAGGCACTTTATTAATGCCTTCTCGAACAAATGTTCTGTAAACAGTACTTCTGATTCTCTCTGGTTCTAATGGGTTAACAGCTTCTGTAATCTCATCTAAAGACCACCAAGTGAGTGTTCTCAACTCAATAGCGATGAGCATATCTAATTCACTTAAAGCGTAGTGGATGGTATGAGGACGAGAACTTTTATCTTCAAATTCAATCCTATTTTTCCATTTACCTACGGTGTTTTCTGATACTCCGTACTGAGCCGCAAGAACAGAATAAGGTAAGTTACTGTTGTTAATCTCAGAACGTAATCGTACATTCGTTGTTGAGTTAGAATGATAAGTTTGTTTCATTTTTTGTTTATTTTAAAAGTTATTCAAAAATAAACAAGTTATCATTCTTCTCTTTTCTTACTCCATTTCGCTACGCTTCATTACGTAAGAAAAGAGAAGAAAACACCCAACAACGTAGTGAAACTAATCAGTTAATTATTAGCCATTTATAATTTTAGAAACGGATTCAAAAAGTTTACCTTGTGATATGGCACAACCTTTCTCTAAAAGTTCAAAATTTTCTAAATTACGCTCTTTTGTGTATGGTTTTTCACCTTTAAAATAGGTAAATATTTTATTAGTAGAATTATTTATAAACCATTGATAATCCTCTTTTTTAATAAAACTAAAATCTTTTTTATTACACTTAATAACTACTCTTGAAATTGTTTCAGAATTGCATCTAAATAAATCTAATTGTGTCGGAGCAACAAAATCTAAATAATTAATTTTACTTAAAACTTTTTCCCAAACCAGATCACTAAATAAATTAATTTCTTCTGCAACCATTTCAGGTTTAGTGTCTTTAATTTCTTGCCACATTTTTGCATCAATTTTTTGTGTTGCTAAAAAAGTAGCAAACTCTTGATGCATTTCGTTTAATTGTTCGGATGTTAAGGCTTTATATTTCATTTTTTTACGTAAAGAAATAGGTTAATTATTATTTACAAGGTATTTTATTAATCCGTTTTTAAGAACAGTAACAGATCTTATTAAATCCTCTTTTTTTAGTACATAAGCAATTCGTATTTGGTTTTTACCAGAGCCTTTTGTAGAATAAAATCCACTAGCAGGAGCAACCATTACCGTCTCATTATCTAAAGAATATTCCTCTAAAAGCCATTGTGCAAAATGATCGGCATCCGTAATAGGTAATTCTGCAATACAATAAAAAGCACCTTTTGGTGTAGAAACCTTTAAATTATCAATTTTTTGCAATTCAGCAATTAAAATATCACGTCTTTTTTGGTATTCGTCAAGTACTTCATCAAAGTAGCTCTGTGGTGTTTCTAAAGCAGCTTCACTAGCAATTAGAGCAAAAGTAGGAGGGCTTAGTCTTGCTTGTGCAAATTTGATAACCGTTTGAATTAACTCTGTATTCTTAGAAACGACACAACCAATTCTTGCACCACACATACTGTATCTTTTTGAAACAGAATCAATTAGTATTGCGTGGTTTTCTAAACCTTTTTCGCACATTACGGAATGATGTGTCAATCCATCGTACACAAATTCACGATATACCTCATCTGCAATTAAGAATATATCGTGTTTTAATACTAGATTTTTTAGTTTTTCAATTTCCTCTTTTGTATATAAATATCCTGTTGGATTACCAGGGTTACAAATTAAAATTGCTTTGGTTTTTGGTGTAATTAATTTTTCAAATTCCGATATATCTGGTAATGCAAAACCAGTATCAATTTTTGAGATTACAGGTTTTACAATTACGTCATTAGCATTTGCGAAACCATTGTAATTGGCGTAAAATGGTTCTGGAATAATAATTTCATCTCCAGTATCGGTAATACTTCCGATAGTAAATAATAAGGCTTCTGAACCACCAGTAGTAACCACAATATCGTTTTCTGTTACATGAATATTGTGCTTTTTATAATAATTTGCTAGTTTTGTACGATAGGTTTCCGAACCTTCAGATCTTGCGTATGACAATACTTTAATATCTGTATTATGGACTGCTTTTAAAGCAATTTCGGGAGTTTGAATATCAGGTTGACCAATATTTAAGTGAATTACTTTTGTTCCTCTTTTTTTTGCATTTTCAGCAAAAGGAACTAATTTTCGTATTGGTGATTGAGGCATTTTAACTCCTTTGTTTGAAATTTTAGGCATAATAATGGATTCTATTCAAATGCAAATTTGCAAATAATACTTAAAATAAAGTTCTTTTTTTGTGTGTTTTTTTTTTGAAAAAAACATTTTTTATTAGATAATAATTTTATATAAAATTATCAGATAAAAATGCGAATTCTAAAAAAATTAGTTTGTATTTTTGTTTTTCTAAAAACACTAGATAATGGCTTCAATAAAAGAACTTCAAGATTTTACAACACAAGTACGACGCGATATTGTACGAATGGTACATGCCGTAAAATCTGGACATCCAGGTGGTTCGTTAGGAACTGCCGAATTTTTTACTGTTTTATACAACGAAATTTTAGAACATAATTCAGATTTCAATATGGATGGTGTAGATGAGGATATATTCTTTTTATCTAATGGTCATATTTCGCCAGTTTGGTATAGTGTTTTGGCTAGAACTGGTTATTTTCCAGTTTCCGAATTGGCAACGTTTAGAAAATTAAATTCTAGATTACAAGGACATCCAACTACACATGAAAAACAACCAGGAATTCGTATGTCTGCTGGTTCTTTAGGTCAAGGTTTATCTGTTGCAATTGGTGCTGCTCATACAAAAAAAATGAATGGTGATACACATTTGGTATATACATTACATGGTGATGGCGAACTGCAAGAAGGACAAATTTGGGAAGCTGTAATGTATGCAGCAGGAAAAAAAGTGGATAATTTAATTGCTACAATCGATTATAACAATGCACAAATTGACGGATCTGTTGATGATGTTTTACCTTTAGGAGATTTAAATGCAAAATTTACAGCATTTGGTTGGACAGTTTTTGACGTTAAAAATGGAAACGATATCGAATCGGTAAAAAATGGTTTAAAAAAAGCCAAATCCTTAGCAGGAAATGGCAAACCAGTTTGTATGATTTTACATACCGAAATGGGTAATGGTGTTGACTACATGATGGGTTCAAATGCTTGGCATGGAAAATTCCCTAGTGATGAACAATTAGAGAGTGCTTTGCAGCAAAACCCAGAAACTTTAGGTGATTATTAATATTTATACACAACGGCATTAATATTCATACCAGCACCAACCGAAGCGAAAAGCAAAACATCACCTTTGTTTATTTGATGGTTTTCTAAATTTCCTTTGCGTATTTCGTCTAATAAAGTAGGGACAGTTGCTACAGAACTATTACCATATTTGTTTATTGTCATTGGCATAATGCCTTTAGGCATTTCTTTATTGTATAGTTTGTAAAAACGAGCAACAATCGCTTCATCCATTTTTTCATTAGCTTGATGAATCAATACTTTTGAAACGTCATCAATAGAAACACCACTTTTATCTAAAGCAATTTTCATAGCATTTGGTACATTTGTTAGGGCAAATTCGTATATTTTGCGACCGTGCATTTTAATATAATTTATATTTTGTGCAACATTTGGATTAAAAGATTTACCATAAAATAAATAAAAGGCTTCCTCTTTAGTAAAAGTTTGTGCAGCAGTACTTAAAATTCCGTTAGAATCTGTATCTGATTCACTTCCCTCTAC
>CAMZLT010000162.1 GCA_947311745.1 uncultured Flavobacteriaceae bacterium
TAAAGGTGTTTTAGATAATCTGAATTTGTAAAATAAATGAGTACATCTTTTTTGTATAACGATTACTACCCATAACGGTAACTTGGGCTTGAATAATTCCTCTGAGGTACAAGCATACCAAATGGGTAGTAATCGTTATACAAAAAAGATGTACTCATTTATTTTACAAATTCAGATTATCTAAAACACCTTTACCAACAGCTTCTTTACTTAGCAAAATAGAAATCATTTTTAATCTTAAATACGGAATACTCATATACACATATCCACCATTTCCCATTTTTTCTCCCCAAGAATTTTTGACTTTAAAATATAAATTATTTTTTTGGTCAACCACTGTTCCTATTATATGCATTAAATGATCGTCTGTAGTATCGTAATTTTCAAATTCTTGTTGTCTGTATGCTTGACTCACTTCTTTTTCTTCTACTATCTGGGTAAGTGAAATTGTATTTTCTTCTGCTGATTTTGGCAATACTGCAATTCCGCTTTTAGCGTTAAAGGTTTTTTCAGAAACATCTACATCTAACGCAATGGTATATCCCTTATTTATTGCATTTACCATAACTTTAATTAACGTATCGATATCTAAATTATACATACTTCCACTTGAAAAATTATCTGGTATGTTTAACACAAATTTCTCGTTAAACGGAACGTGTGAAAAAGAGGTTAAAGTAATGTATTCTTTTGGATTAAATTTCATTTTTACAGCAAACTGTTTTGGTGTAAACTTTTTACCATCAAACATAAAATCCATTGGAATTTCTCCAATTTCAGCGTCTAAAATTTTAGCTACATCTTTTTTCCAATTTGGATGTTCTGAATTTTTTCCATTTTTGATATAATCGTCTAAAATTGGTTTAATTTTTTTAATAATTTCGGAGTGGTTATAAATTTTTTGTCCGTCTTTTAAACCACTAAAGGCTTGTTCGGTTACTAAACCATTATCTCTAATAGAATTAATAACATCGTGTGCCAAACCGCCTTCGCTAAATTGTATTTTTCCTTGACGCATAACATAATTCCATGCTTTGTCATCATAGGTATTTCTAACGGTAAACATTTCGGAAACATCTACCATTTGCTTTGTTTTTCGGTAAATTTCACTTTCGATAAATGAGGATGTGGAAAAACTCCAACAAGTACCCGTTCTACCTTGACTTTTTACATTGCTAGCTTCAATATCTTTAATAGTTTTAAAATTGTATTTTTGAGCAAATATGCTACTACTAATTAATAAGGCAAGTATAAGTATGTGTATTTTCATTATATAATGGTTTTAATTATTATCGTTATTCTCTTCTTCTGGAGTTTCTTCTTCTGTTTCTTTTTGTGGTTCTTTTTCTTTCTTTCGGAGTTCTAAAATACGTTCTACATTTTGGTAATAGCCATCTTTATTTGGATCATCTGCTGAAATTTTTGCATAGCCATTTTTATAATATTTTAATGCTCGTTTATAATCTTTTCCGTCTTCGTAATATTTACCAATATAGTAATCGCCAATAGGTGAATTTGGATATAAACGGTTAATCATTTTACCAAATTCCTCTAAATAATCGCCATTTTCTTTATCTATAATAATACCTTCAATGGCAAAAATATCACGTTCTCGTATTTTTATATTTGCTCCGAAAAGGTATTCAATATCTACGTATTTTTTTTCTAAATATTCAATTGCTTCTGGTGGCGACATATGTGCTATTTTATTTTTGTATTCTTCTTTTGAAATTGCGGAATACTGTTCAAAAATAAAAGCCAACGATCTTGAAATCCCTTGGCCGATAGAAGCAACTTTAGTTGAATTATTAAGCTCGTCATAAAAATAATTAAAGTTTTTATTTTGCGAAGTTTTTAATAAAGCATCAATATCGTTAACTATTTTTTGTTTTTTTGTACCATTGTAATCTCCTGAAATAATATAATAATATAAATTAAATTCAATATTTGGTATTTTTTGAAGTAGCATTGTTTTAATATCTAAAGCATATTTAGGATTTAGATTAACATAGGCTTCAAAAGCTGGTTCTTTTTCTATTAAAAAATAATTGATAAAATTTGCGGTTAACGTGTTTCCAACAATGGTTTTAAATGGTGAAATTCGGTAATTTGCATCCATATAATTTAGCACTTCGTTTCGTATAAATTTATAAAATTTTGCACCATCTTCGGTAGGCATAGAAGTAACCTTGTTATAAGAGCAATCTTGATACCGTTCGCGATTTTGGTTTTGTACGATTCCTACAACTATTTGCTCTGGTGCTTTATCCTTATTTGCAAATAATTTTGCATTTGCTACATAAATATCAAAAAGATATTCGCTGTCTAATACAATAGTTAATGGATAAATCCTATCTGGATTGTCTTTATACGATTTCGGAACGGCAATTTTTATAAGCCTTGTTGTATTTAATACATCGGAATCAAATTCTTTTACAAAAATTTCTTGTGAAAAAATAGTACTATAAAAAAAGAGTGCTACTAAAGGAATAAAATAATTTTTCATAAATAAATATAATTTTTTAAAGTGCCAAGATACTACTTTTTAATAAATGTTATATCTTTACAACGAACAAAATTATCTAAAACTATGCCAAAAATCAATTGGAAAACCGCAAAGGAATACACCGACATTACCTATAAAAAATGTAATGGTGTTGCACGAATTGCCTTTAATAGACCTGATGTTAGAAATGCTTTTCGCCCAAAAACTACATCGGAATTACTAGATGCTTTTTACGATGCTCATGAGGATACAAGTATCGGAGTAGTGCTATTAAGTGCTGAAGGTCCTTCGTCAAAAGATGGTGTTTATTCATTTTGTAGTGGTGGTGATCAACGTGCAAGAGGTAAGGAGGGTTATGTTGGTGAGGATGGCTATCATCGTTTAAATATTTTAGAAGTACAGCGTTTGATTAGGTTTATGCCTAAAGCTGTTATTGCTGTTGTACCTGGTTGGGCAGTTGGTGGAGGCCATAGTTTACACGTAGTTTGCGATTTAACTTTAGCTTCTAAAGAACATGCTATCTTTAAACAAACCGATGCAGATGTTACTAGTTTTGATGGTGGTTACGGATCGGCATATCTTGCAAAAATGGTTGGGCAGAAAAAAGCTCGTGAAATTTTCTTTTTAGGAAGGAATTATTCTGCACAAGAAGCCTACGAAATGGGAATGGTAAATGCTGTTATTCCGCATGATAAATTAGAAGAGACTGCTTACGAATGGGCTCAAGAAATTTTAGAAAAATCGCCAATTTCAATTAAAATGCTAAAATTTGCCATGAATTTAACCGATGATGGTATGGTTGGACAACAAGTTTTTGCTGGTGAAGCAACACGATTGGCTTATATGACCGAAGAGGCTCAAGAAGGTAGAAATGCTTTTCTTGAAAAACGAAAACCTAATTTTGATAAAAAATGGATTCCTTAGATTTTAGCAAGCAGTTCACAATAAAAAAACAGGTAGTTGGTAGTATGTTTAATTAATATACATACGGAATTAAACGAAAAGTTTTTTCTTTATATTGCTTATATGATTTGCCAAAATGGTTTTCTAAAAAACTTCTTCCATTTTAATTTTAAGAATTAAAACGACGGCTAGTGTTAAAAATACAAATGCATTGTAATAATTTAGATGGTAAAAAACACCACTTCCGAAAAATAAAAGCAAACCTGTATAAATAGGATTTCGACTAATTTTATAAGGACCTGTGGTTATAAATTTAGCATTTTCTAAAACTTCAGGTTGTACGTTAAAATTACCTATACGTAAGGTTAAAGTAGCCCAAATTGTAAAAAGTAACGCAAAAATTTGAAAAATAAGTACTAGTCCTTTTGCCCAAAGTGTTCCGCTAAAAAGCAATAATGCAAAGCAGGAAAATTGAATGATTACTAAAATTAAGGATTTTTTAGACATAATTTATAAATTTTCTTGTAGTACTTTTATTTCATCACGTAATTGTGCTGCAGCGATAAAGTCTAATTGTTTTGCAGCATATTCCATTTGTTTTCGCTTTTCGCGAATGCGTTTTTCTATTTCTTTTTTTGGTAGATATTCTAAGTCTTGCTCTGCTACTTTTTGTAATGCATTGTTGTAATGGAATGACGTTATCTGACTTTTAGTTAAATCGCTTTCAATAGCTTTTTTTATTTGTTTTGGTTGTAAACCATGTTTGGTATTGTATGTAATCTGTTTTTCTCTACGACGTTCGGTTTCGTCTATGGTAAGTTGCATACTTTTGGTTATTTTATCTGCGTACATTATGGCTTTTCCGTTTATGTTTCTTGCAGCACGACCAATAGTTTGCGTTAAAGAACGATGGCTTCGTAAAAAACCTTCTTTATCGGCATCTAAAATAGCAACTAGTGATACTTCAGGCAAATCTAAACCTTCACGAAGTAAATTTACACCAATAAGTACATCAAAAAGTCCTTTTCGTAAATCTTGCATTATTTCTACACGTTCTAAAGTATCTACATCACTGTGAATATAACGACAACGAACCTGAACACGTGTTAGGTATTTGGTTAATTCTTCTGCCATTCGCTTGGTTAAAGTCGTTACTAAAACACGTTCGTCTTTTTCTACTCTAAGATGAATTTCTTCTAGTAAATCATCTATTTGGTTTAAACTTGGTCGTATTTCAATAATAGGATCTAATAGTCCTGTTGGACGAATAACTTGTTCTACAAATACACCATCGGTTCGTTTTAATTCGTAATCCGCAGGAGTTGCCGAAACGTAAATTATTTGGTTTTGAATAGCTTCAAATTCCTCAAATTTTAATGGTCTGTTATCCATTGCAGCAGGAAGTCTAAAACCAAATTCCACTAGATTTTCTTTTCTAGAACGATCACCTCCATACATGGCATGTACTTGCGGAATGGTTACGTGGCTTTCGTCGATTACCATTAAATAATCCTCAGGAAAATAGTCTAATAAACAGAATGGTCTAGTTCCTTCAGGTCTTCCGTCAAGGTAGCGAGAATAATTTTCAATACCAGAACAATAGCCTAATTCTCTAATCATTTCTAAGTCAAATTCGGTACGTTCTAATAAGCGTTTTGCTTCTAAATGTTTACCTATTTCTTTAAAATAAGTTACTTGTTTTACTAAATCCTCTTGTATTTGATGAATAGCATTTTGTAAGATATCCGGTGAGGTTACAAATAAATTTGCTGGATAAATATTTAAGTGTTCAAAAGAAGCTACAATGGTATTATTTTCAAGATTAAAACTTTCAATTTCCTCAATTTCATCACCAAAAAAATGAATTCGGAAACCATTATCACCATACGAAGGATAGATCGTAACAACATCCCCTTTTACTTTAAATGAACCGCTTTTTATATCGGTTTCTGTTCGTGAATACAGACTGGTTACCAATCGTTGTAAGAACTTGGTACGTGTGATTAACTCGCCAACTTCAATACTTATAACATTTTTTTTAAATTCTATTGGATTCCCTATTCCGTAGAGGCAAGAAACCGAAGCAACTACAATCACATCTCGTCGTCCAGATAATAAAGAGGATGTTGTACTTAATCGCAAACGCTCAATATCTTCGTTTATAGATAAATCTTTTTCTATATATGTTCCTGTTGTAGGGATATAGGCTTCTGGCTGGTAATAATCATAGTAAGACACAAAATATTCTACAGCATTATTCGGAAAAAAATGTTTAAATTCTTGGTATAATTGTGCTGCAAGAGTTTTATTATGTGCAAGAATTAAAGTTGGTCTTTTGGTTTGTTCGATAAGGTTTGCAACCGTAAATGTTTTACCAGAACCAGTAACTCCTAATAAAACTTGTGCTTTTTCGCCTTTAGAAACACCTGCAACCAATTCGTTAATTGCTTGAGGCTGATCTCCTGTTGGTTTAAAATCACTTTCTATTTTAAATTGCATTTTTAGTATTTTATTTTTCCTTTTTAGAAGTTATATCCTACTAAAAAAGCAACAAATTATTTAGAAATCCATTTTTTAAAAGAAATTTCTTGGTTTACTATTTTAGCGATATCTGTAATTGCGATACGTTCTTGTTCCATCGTATCTCGGTTACGAATAGTAACGGTTTTATCTTCTAAAGACTGATGATCTACGGTAACACAAAAAGGTGTTCCTAAAGCATCTTGTCTTCTGTACCGTCTTCCTACAGCATCTTTTTCGTCATAAGTTACGTTAAAGTCGTATTTTAATTCGTTTATAACTTTTTTTGCGAGTTCTGGCAATCCATCTTTTTTAAGAAGTGGAAATACCGCAACTTTAGTTGGAGCTAAAATTGAAGGGATTTTTAAAACAGTTCTTGTAGATCCATCTTTTAGGGTTTCGTCTTGTAGAGCAGTAGAGAAAATTGCTAAAAACAACCTATCCAAACCAACCGAGGTTTCTACAACATACGGAATATAATTGGAATTGGTTTCATGGTCAAAAAACTGTAATTTTTTACCAGAATATTTTTCGTGTGCTTTTAAATCGAAGTTTGTTCTAGAGTGAATACCTTCTAATTCCTTAAAACCAAACGGAAATTTGAATTCAATATCTGCTGCTGCATTTGCATAATGTGCTAATTTTTCGTGATCGTGAAAACGGTATTTATCTTCGCCTAAACCTAGAGATTTATGCCAATTTAAACGATTTGTTTTCCATTTTTCGTACCATTCTAGTTCGGTTCCTGGTTTTACAAAGTATTGCATTTCCATTTGTTCAAATTCACGCATTCTAAAAATAAATTGTCTTGCTACGATTTCATTTCTAAAAGCTTTACCAGTTTGTGCAATACCAAACGGTATTTTCATTCGTCCTGTTTTTTGCACATTGGCAAAATTAACAAATATCCCTTGCGCTGTTTCTGGTCGTAAGTATAAATCGGTTGATGAAGCAGCATCTGCACCTAATTTTGTACCAAACATTAAGTTAAACTGCTTTACATCGGTCCAATTTTTCGAACCGGATAACGGACAACCGATTCCTAGTTCTTCGATAAGTAATTTTACATCGTCTAAGTCTTCATTTTCTAAAGATTTTCCTAAACGTTTTAAAATAGTATCAATTTTTTCTTGATAACCTAAAACACGAGGGTTTGTTTTAATAAATTCCGATTTATCGAAAGCATCACCAAAGCGTTTCTGTGCTTTTGTAATTTCTTTTTCAATTTTCTTTTCAATTTTTAGGCAATAATCCTCTACAAGTACATCTGCACGATATCTTTTTTTGGAGTCTTTGTTATCGATTAATGGATCGCTAAAGGCATCTACGTGTCCTGATGCTTTCCAAGTGGTTGGATGCATAAATATAGCAGAGTCAATACCTACAATATTTTCGTGCATATGTACCATTGCTTTCCACCAATATTCACGAATATTTTTTTTGAGTTCTACACCATTTTGTGCGTAATCATAAACAGCACTTAATCCGTCGTATATTTCACTAGATTGAAAAATGAATCCATATTCTTTTGCGTGTGAAATAACTTTTTTAAATAAATCTTCTTGTTTTGCCATTTGACAAAAGTAAGAAAATCGGATAAATAAAAAAGGAATACGTATTGTAAAATTAGATTCTTTTTTTATTAATTTTTATTATTTTTTTATCTACAAAAATAGAGAAACTATATTCCGTATCTATTTTTAATTTTTCATTAAAGGTTTCATAAAATTCAATATACATAATTTTACTTTTGCTTTTTTCAAAATTAACGGTTTTAGTATCTATTTTTAGTGTTTTACCTAAATTGTTTTTTATAACAAGCATTACCTCTACATCTGTAGGAGAATCCGACAACATGGATTTGGTTAATTTTGTTCTGACTTTAAAAGAGTTTATTTTTTTTGCTTTTTTAGGTAAAACAAATTTATCATCTTTATATTGCAACCCCATTATTTTTAAATAGTCCGAATATATGATTGAAGCTTTATTTTTCTTAGATGTTTGATGTTTTTTTTCGGTATTACTTACTTGTTCATGTGTATTCGTTTCTTTAGCGGGAGTATCTGTTGTGTTATTTTGTATAGTAGAATCATCATTTACAGTAGGTACAGTAGTTGTTATTGAGTTATTTTTACTGCTAATAGCACTTTTAGTCGCACTATTATCACTAGTTATACTATTATTACTATTACTGTTTTCAGAAAAATTTTCTGCAGAATCACTAATTTGCTTATCTATATTTTTTTGTTCATCACTGCTAATATCACGCTGATTATTGGTGTTATTATTATCTACAATAACTTCTGGTACATCTTTATATACTGCAAAATCTTGTAAATCATCCTCTTCTACTTCGTCAGGCACTTCCTTGAAATATCTATCTTCGCTATAATCAATTTTTTCTTTTCTACTTTGCTCTTCAAATTGTTTTTTATTTACATCTAAATCTTTTTTTAGAGAAATAATAAAAGCTAAAGAGCCAATTAAAAGTAGTATAATTACAATTGGAATTAATCCGAATTTCTTTTTTTTCTTTAGTTTCTCTCTTTTAGGATTTGTTGTAGCACTTATAGTTACTGCTTCTTTTTCTTCTTTTAATTTTTTTTCTTTATCTATTTTCTTTTTTGGAATAACTTTTTCCACCTCCATTTTAGTAATTAAAGGAGCAACTTTTGTTCTTTTCTTTTTTTTAAGTATTTTCTCTTTAGGTGTTTCTTGTACAATATCAGAGGTTTTAGGCTCTTTATTTGCTAATCGTTTTTCGATGTTATTTTTAATAGCATCTAATTCTTTTTTTATCTTTTCTTTTTCAGTAGACATTTTTTAAGGAGTGTTTGCAGTACGTTGAATTTTATCGCAATACTTTTTTAAGGGTTGTCATTTTTTTATTATCCATATAGATATCAATGATGTATGTGCCTTTTTCTAGCTTAATATTGTCTACATTTAATAAAATATCTGTTGCAATAGCATTCTTTTTAAAAGGGATAATGGTGCTTTCGGTAAACGCAATTCGTTCTTTATTTTTAGTCGTAAAAAATCCTTTAGTGTTTAACACGTCTCCATTTAGATTTTTAAGAACTACGTGTGTTTGAATTTCTTTATTTTCTGCTAGCGGATTTTCATTAATAAAGAAATTTATTTTAAAAGTATTTGTTCTTCTTGCCTTATCTGTTGGTTTAAATTTGCCGTTTCGCCTTTTATCAAAAGTCTCTACGCGATATCCGTTTGCTCTAATTTCTTGAGCAATGGCAACTTTTTGAGATAAATTTTCATTTTGTTTGGAAAGCGTATCATTAACACGTGTTTGTTGTGTTAAATTTTGAGTTAGCGAATCTTTTTCTTGACTTAAATTTTCATTTTCAAAATTTAAAATTTTGTTTGCTTCAACTAAGGAGTCGTTTTTTGCAAACAAACGATTGGTTGAAAACGTAAGATTTTTTATTTTATTTTTATAGAATTTAATAGTATTCCAATTAGTGTTTTTTAAATTTCGTATGGAATCCTTAAAGCGAATAATAATCTTTTTTTGATTTTCTAAATCCGATGATAATGCTGTGTTTTTAGAAATTTCAGCATTATAATCTGCTTCCATTTTTTCTAATTCAGCAATAATTTCAGCTTTATCATTGGTTAAAACATCAATGGTTTCGGTTTGTTTTTTATGATCTAAGTAACTATATACTCCTATTGCCCCAAGTAATAGTATTAAAATTGCAATAATTCCTTTTTTTGCGTTGTCAGACATTTTATAATTTTTAGTTTAATTTACAAATATATTACATTTTCTTACAATTATATACAAATGCAGGAGGGAAATTTAAAAGCACAAATTTTGTATCTATATTTTCAGCATCAAAGGATTCTTTAAAATGAGGTAAATATTGTAATGAATACTGATATTGTATAAATAATCCGTCAGTTACAAGTGTCTTTTTTGTGTTTAAAATAATTCGTTTACAAATTTCATTAGGTATCATTGCCAGCGGAAGACTAGAAATACAGTAATCTATATTTTTGAGGTTTAATTTTCGCAATTCGGATTCGATATTTTCGGCAGATTGATGTAGAACAACAATTCTTTTGTCATCAATTTCTTTTAAATTAGCATAAAACACATCGTTAATTTCAAAACATATTAATTTAGAATTTGGTGACATTTTTTTTAAAATTTCTCTAGTAACAACACCATTTGCAGCTCCATACTCTACTAAAATTAAATCTTTTGTAAAGTCAATTTTTCGTAACAATTTTTTTATCAAAAACTTAGAGCTAGGCATAACGGAACCTGAAGTTTTAATATTTTTGATAGCTTCCTTAAAAAAAGCGATTTTTTTCTGCACAATATCGTATTTATAATGTATTTTTATACGTAAATAATAACAAAGATGCAATTTTTTAAAGACATATACAATTTATTTTTTCCTGAATTGTGTTTGGCTTGTGCTACTGTTTTGACAAATAATGAAAATATTGTCTGTACATCGTGTCGTTTTGAATTACCAGAAACGCATTTTACCAAGCAAAAAAATAATACAATAGAAAAAATATTTGTCACTCGTTTAGATGTTGTTGAGGCAACGGCATTATTGTATTATAAAAAAGGAGGTTTGGTCCAGAATTTAATTCATAATTTAAAATATAACGGTCATCAAGAAATTGGTGTTTTTTTTGGTGAATGGTTAGGAAATGAAATACTTAGCAGCAATCGTTTTAAGAGTTTAGATTATATTATACCTGTACCACTTTATAAAAAGCGATTACAAGAACGTGGTTTTAATCAGGTAACATTATTTGGTAAAAAATTAAGTAACATATTAGATGTTCCGTACAAGGATTCGGTTTTAATTAGAGAAACAGAAAGTGTAAAACAAAGTAAAAAATCTCGTTTAGAACGTTGGCAAAATGTGAATCATATTTTTAAACTAACCGAAAAAAATTCGTTTAAAAACAAACATATTTTATTGATAGACGATATTTTAACATCAGGTGCAACTATTGAATCCTGTTATAATTGTTTAAAACAAATTGAAAATATTAAAATAAGTATTGCAACGATGAGTTATACCAAATAATTATATCGCTTGTTTATACCAAAGCATTTTGATTTTTTTAATATAATTAACATAAATACTTCTTTTTATTTGTTTCTTTGCAGTATATTTTTTTCTTTTTTAAGAGTATATTATGACTATAAAACCTATTTTATTTTTAGTAATAGCATTGCAGTTATTAAGTTGTGCTCGTAGAGGTAATCCAACAGGAGGACCAAAAGATGAAAACGCTCCGATCTTAATTACCACTTCGCCAACTGTAAATAGCACCAATTTTACAGATAAAGAAATTAAAATTTATTTTGATGAATATGTGGTATTAAAAGATGTTCGTGAACAATTAGTGGTTTCTCCTCCGTTAAAATATCCGTTAATGATTTCGCCACAAGGATTGCCAAGCAAACGCATTTCAATTAAAATTAAAGATACTTTACAGGCAAACACAACTTATGTTTTTAATTTCGGAAACAGTATTCAAGATAATAACGAAGGAAATATTTTAGCCAATTTTAAATATGTTTTTTCTACA
>CAMZLT010000163.1 GCA_947311745.1 uncultured Flavobacteriaceae bacterium
CGGATTTACCAATGTGCAAGTTTGTGGCGATACTAGATTTGATAGAGTTGGTGAAATTACCAAAATGGATAATCGTTTAGAAAAAATAGAAAATTTTATAAATCCTACTTCCGATTTTACGCTAATTGCAGGAAGTACTTGGCAAAAAGATACCGAAATTTTAATAGATTATATAAATAATCATGCTACTGATTCGGAGCAATTTATTATTGCTCCTCATACTATGGATGCTGTTAAATTAGCACAATTTAAAGAGTTAATAACTAAAAATGTATCGTATTATACCGATGACAAAATATCCAATAAATCACAAGTGCTAATTATAGATACTATTGGTATTTTAAATAAAATTTACTCCTATGGTACAGTTGCCTATGTTGGTGGAGGTTTTGGAGCAGGAATTCATAATATTTTAGAACCAGCTACCTTTGGTTTGCCAATAATTATTGGTAAAAATTACCAAAAATTTCAAGAGGCAAAAGATTTAATTGCATTGAAAGCTTGTTTTTCTATTTCGGATAAAAAAGAATTTGTTACATGTATGCAACAACTTAAAATCCCTTCTTTTTTATCCAAATCAAGCAAGACAGCAAGGGAGTATATTTTTAAAAATATTGGAGGAACATATTGTATATTAGGTTATATTAAAAAAATAATAGTAACTTTACCATTAAACTAAATTACCATGCACGAAAAATTACAAGATTACTTTAGCGTTATTTTTGAAGAAGAACTGCTTCGAGAAATTGAAAAATATGGCAAATTAGTAAAACTAAAAAAAGACGATTTACTAATTGATGTTGGTAACTTAATTAAAGAAGTACCTTTATTACTAAACGGAGCAGTTAAAATTGTTCGTGAGGATAAAAAAGGCGATGAAATTGTATTGTATTTTTTAGAGCGAGGCGATACTTGTGCAATTTCGTTTGTTAACTGCTTAAACAATGCAAAAAGTAAGGTTCGAGGTGTTGCCGAAAAAGATTCCGAGGCTATTTATCTACCAGTAAAAAAATTGGAAGAATGGATGGGTAAATACAAAACTTGGCGTGAATTTGTAATTGAAAGCTATAGTTCAAGATTGGATGAAATGATTGAAGCGATTGATACACTTGCTTTTATGAAAATGGATAAGCGTTTATTTAAATACCTATCTGATAAAGTGAAGATTATGCGTGATACAACTTTACATACAACACATCACCAGATAGCATTAGATTTAAATACTTCACGAGTGGTGGTTTCTAGATTATTAAAACAACTAGAAAACGAGAAAAAAATAAAATTATACCGTAATAAAATAGAAGTTTTGGAGTTTTAGCAGCCAAAACATCTAGTTATGTAACAAATATTACAAACCTAAAATTTTGTTTCTATAAATTTGAGTACTAACTAAAAATCAAATTTTATGGAATTTTTAACCCAACCTTGGGCATGGTACGTCTCTGGACCACTTATTGCCTTATCTATGTTTTTAATGTTTTATTTTGGTAAACGATTAGGAATTTCTTCTAATCTTGAAAATATGTGTTCTGTTGTCGGAGCAGGTAGATTAGTCGATTATTTTAAATTTGATTGGAAAAAAAATAATTGGAATTTAGCGTTTATGTTTGGTTTGATTTTAGGCGGATTTTTAGCTACAAATTATTTAACTCCAGACACAAACATTCAACTAAACCCAAATACTGTAGAACATCTACAAGAACTAAATTTTAAAGAAGTAGGAAATACCTACCTACCTTCCGAAATTTTCAGTATGGAATCTGTTTTAAGTATAAAAGGGTTTTCTATTTTATTACTTGCAGGATTGTTAGTAGGATTCGGAGCAAGATATGCTGGAGGTTGTACTTCTGGTCATGCAATTGTTGGCCTTAGTATGTTAGAATTGCCGTCGTTAATTGCAGTTATTGGTTTTTTTATTGGTGGTTTAACCATGACTTGGTTTATTTTACCAGTAATCTTTAAATAAAATTTAGTATGAAATTATTAAAATTCTTTTTTGTAGGTACGTTTTTCGGAATAATTTTATCAAAATCACAAGCAATTTCGTGGTATCGCATTTACGAAATGTTTCGTTTCGAATCGTTTCATATGTACGGAATAATTGGTTCTGCTATTGTAGTAGGGATTATTTTAGTGCAAATAATTAAACAAACAAAACTAAAAAACATCAATGGTGAAGAAGTAGTTTTTACACCAAAAAAACGAGGTAGGTATCGCAATATTCTTGGAGGTATTATTTTTGGTTTAGGATGGGCTTTAGCAGGAGCTTGTCCAGGACCAATGTATGTATTAGTTGGTCAAGGTTCAATAGCTATTCTTATTGTGCTTTTTGGTGCAATGTTAGGTGCATTTTTATACCATTTGGTTAAAAAATATTTACCTCATTAATTTTTATAAAAAAAGTGTCCGTAAAAACGGACACTTAAAACCGAAATGAATCGGCAAAACTAACAACTATCTTTATATTATGATGCTTACGCAATAATATTAATTTTTATTACCATAAATCCGAAAGAATATTTCTACTACAAATCTTATCTACACGTTATTGTTAGCAATGTTTATTTTTCGTAACAAAAACCTTTACTGGTTTATGATATTGCAAAAATATGGTAATTTATTTAAATTTTTTAGGGTGAAAACACCCTTTTTGCTTTATTTTTAATACTGTTTACCTTTTTATGTTTTAAAAAGATAAAAGTAAACATAATTTTTTTGTTAATTCTGTAAATTAACCGAACTACCAGCACCATAACCTATAACTTTATCGTATCTAGATCCAAATTTATGTAAATAAACCAATACTTGATATGTGTTTTCTGTTTGAAAAAAAGAACCGTTTATTTCGTTTAAGTCAATAATTCCATCAGTACTTACCGTTGCATAAGTGTAGTTATAAAACCCTTGTTTAAATAAAATAGCTGTTTCGTATAATTTTGTTTCCGAATTGTAAACCATTTTGTTTTCTTCAGATAATTGGTAATTATTAAAAGCACCGTAGACATAAATATCTTTTTTATTAAGGTTATCGTAATCTAAAAATAAATGTGTTTTGGTATATTCGGATTCAATGGATATGGTTTCGGTATTTAAACTTCTTACAACAAAATTTCCGTTAATATCAGGATAATAAGTATATGGTTTTTTAGCTCGTGTTTCATCTACATACAACCTACTATGATAAATATCGTCTAAAACTACACGGCGGATATTATTAGTTGCAGTACGCACATCTTTAGTGTCAAAAAATAAATACTCATTTCCACCAAAAAAAGTAGTTTTATCACCATATTTATAAATTAGTTGGTTATTTCTATAAAATTGAGGTTGCAAATCAGTTATTACAGTATTCCAATCCATGTTTTGATACAAGGCAACTTTAATTTCTGCACTAGGGTTATTAATTAATAAATTTTCGTGATGTATTGTAAATTCAACATTTTGCTTTGTGTTAATTCCTGTGATTTTTCTTGCTTTATGGACGCTAACTCCTACATTTGTAATTGGCTGGTAAACAATAAAACGTCTTGTAAAAACAACTTCCTCATATTCGTTTAAAACCGAAAGAATATAATTACCAGATATTTTTAAACGTACATATTGATTAGGAATTCTAAGTTCGTAATGGGTATAGTTTTGATATGTATTAAACGAATTTTCAAATTCTCTAATACTGCCATCCGCAAAACCAGAGGTGTATTCTGTTGGTGATAATTCAGAATCTTTCCAATTGTACGTGCAATGTGTAATTTTATAAGAATAGTCCTTTTGATCGCCTTCTAAATCATCAAATTTTAAAATAATTGGTTCGCCTAGTTTTATAATTGGTAAATATGTATTTGCTTTAAAAGGTCTGATTTGTACAGATTTTATATAATCAGGTTCTTGTTTTTCTAAATCGCTTTGCGAAAAAGAAAAAATTGAAAGAAAAAAAAGAGAATATAAAAAATGTTTCATGGGTTTGTTTTATTATTTTAATGGTATATGAAACTAGTAAACAATTATTTTTTTGGTGTCAAAATTTGTTATACTTGTTTCATAACTTAAGTATAAACAAAATTAATGCCGTAAAAATACAAAATTCATAACGAAAAAAGATTTGCGAGATTTTATTATCTAAAAAAATTTAAAATTTAGTACAGATCTTTTGAAATAAAGTAGTGATGTCAAATCACCATTCTGTAACTGTTGGTGTTTTGAATTTGATGTTAAGTTATCATTAAATAAAATTACTGTAATATAGTTTTTCCTTGAATTTGATTTTCGGAAATAAAACCATAATATCTTGAATCTCTAGAATGATGTCTATTATCTCCTAGAACAAAATAATAATTTTGTTTAAAAAAATACTGCTTGTTTAATATATCTATAGAATCTAAATTTTTACTTTCTATATTTAAAATTATAGATTTGTATATGTTATAATTATTTTTGTTTATAACTATAGATTTTCCTTTTTTCGGAATCCATATTGGACCAAAATTATCTAAAGTCCAATTAGTATTTTTTATTTTTTGCTTAGAAATTATTTTTTTAAAATTAAAATTTTTAGAATTTTTTAATTCTAAATTTGAAATGTTTTTGATCATATTAAGATTGCTTATGGTATCAAAAAAAGTATAATCAAAAGTTAAATTAGGTAAATCATTAATGACTTTATCATTAATATAAATTTTTGTGTTTTTTATTTGTAAAACATCATTAGGTAAGCCTATAATTCTTTTTATAATATCTGTTTTTTTATTACTTGAATTTAAGAAAATAATAATATCATTTCTTTTAAAATTTGCTGTTACTTTATTAATAAAAACCAAATCGTTTACATATAGTGTGTTTTGCATTGATTTTGAAGATACCATATAAAAACCAATAAATATATTTTTTATTATAATCAATAAAAAAAGAAAAAACACCACATATTTAAGCAGTTTTGACACCAATTAATTACTAACTATTAATATTCGTACTCTTTGGTCTAAAGGATTAACTTTTTTTGTGTTAGATATTGGTTTATATCCTTGACCTTCATAAGAAAGTTGCTTTGCATCGATACCACGATCAATTAAATAATCATAAACGTACTTTGCTCTTAATGTTGATAATTTTATAAAATAATTTTTATAAAATTTAGCAAGTTTATGTTTTGTAACAGAAATTTTTCTTGCACCAACGAAACCAATTAATTTAATTTTTATGTTTTTATCGTATTTTAAGCTATAAAAAAGATGATTTAGATATTGTTTAGATTTTTGAATAATAACGATTTGCCCTTGATTAAATAAAATATCTTCTAAATAATCCCCTTTTTTTTTCGTTTCAAAAAGATTTTTCCATTTGTTTACAATTTTTACAACTTTATTATTTTCACTTTTTTTATTTATTGTTAAATCCAATTGCTTCTTTTTTTTTGTAAAAGACTTTAATTTGATTGTTACATTTCGGTTTTGTTTTCTTTTGAAATTGATATTTTTCTTATCTAATATTGGGACTTTGCCAATATCAAACCTACTAATTTCTATTTTTTTATTTGTATATTTTTTTATTAATTTAATGATATATTCATTCCGATTTTTTGCTAAATTTTTGTTGTATTTTTCACTTCCTATATCATCGCAAAAAGCATAAACACTAATAGAATCTTTATTGTTTATATTTGATATAAATTTAATCAAATTTGCTTTTTCGTTACTATTAATATTACTTTTATTATATTCAAAATATACTTTTAAAGTAGTTTCAGTTTGACTAAATGTTAAATTAATTGTCAATATTAACAATCCTAATATCTTATATGCTGTTTTGTAAATATTTTTTTGCATCATTTATTTTTAAATCATTTACTTTTAAATAAAAATTAACTTTTCCGTTTTTAATATGTAATAATAACGGCTTACTCACACCTGATTTATACTTATAAATTGTAGAGTTTAGATCATATATTTTAGGAATATTCAAATTATCAATTTGATTTTTAAATCTAGAGTTATGACTCATTCCGACTATAATAAGTAGTATGTTTTTTTTGGGGTTAAGCGACTGCAACATTTTTAACTCAAGATTTGTTCCATTGCAACTAACACATTCATTTACTGGTAAAAAATAAAAAACTCTGTTTTTTTCATTACTTAATTCAATATTAAATTCCTTTTTTAAATATTTCTCAATTCCTTTTATGTGTTTATACTCCTTTTTTTCATTACATGAAGTTACGAAAAGAATATTAATTATCAACAATAATAGTACCTTCTCTAATATTATTTTTTTCATTTTTTTCTTTTAATCCTTTTTTTATTTTAATTATAAGTTTATAATTATAAACACCTTTTTCTTTAAAAATATAACTACCATATTTTTTATTATAAAGAGGAATACTATGAATTACCATTCCTGATTCTAAGTTTATAGGATAAATTCTATTAAAATTTACCAAAGTGTTATTAATGTATAAAAACCAAGACCATTTTTTTCTATTTGCAGCAATATTACCTTTGTTTCCTATTGCTATTTTTGGAATAATTCGTTGTCCAACTTTTGCAATAGAATCTATTTCTATTTTATGTACATATAAATCTACATACTTAATTTTTGTATTAATTATTACTTCGTCTAAATCTATACGTTCCGTTTTAAATTGTGAATATACTTTACTATTTAACAAAAAAAATACTATAAATATTAATCTAAACATATTAATTAATTTTTTTTATTTTATAAACGTACTTTAAACTAAAATATTTTTTATTATCATCGAAATTAGTATGTTGATTAGAAAACATAAAAAAACCATCCGAAGTAGGAACCAATTTATTGTACATATGATAAGGAAATAAATATTCGCCAACATAATTGAAATTTTTATCAAAAAAAATTAATATAGCATCTTTTTCGAATATATCATTGTATAATTCATTTTCGTTTAATGCTAATTGTCTGTCTAAATATAATCTTGAATAAAGTTTTACTTTAGTGTGATAAAAAAAATCACTATAATATGGTGTAGATAAATACATTTCCTTATTTTTTTCTACATCTGTAGAATAAATAGGTTTCATAGGTAGATTAATTTTTTTTGAATATTTACACATTGCTTTAAACTCTCCTCCAAACTTGTTATGAATATAATAATATATTTTATGGTTTACTTTATAATTAACAAAAATTGTATCACCAACAAAAATTAAATTTTTATAGGATAAATAATTATTTCCAAAAGTATAATCTCCTTTATATCTGTACATTCCTTCTTGCTTTCCGAAAAATTCTTTCCAATTATTATTATAGATGTCAAACACTCCAATTGTTGAAGTGTTCTTAAAGCCTTTTAATAAATGAGAATCAAAAGGTTCAATGCCCAAATAAATAGAACTATCAATTTTGTTATAATATAAATTATTAAAATCAACATTAAAATTAACATCATTAAACCCTTCCGTATTAGTTCTATTATTAAAAAAACTATTTTCTGTTTTAAATAGTATTTTATTTAGTTTACTTTCTTTTACAATTTTATTTTCATTAATATTTATAAGAAATATTTTTGTAGGAAAATCTTGTGCAACGACTAAAGTGCTGTCGTTTATAAAATCAAAAGATTTGATATTACCATTTACTTTATTTGGTAATTCAATTTTAGAAATTAATGCTTTATTTGTATTTAACAAAGCCATTTTATTAGATTTATAAATATAATAAAACAAAGAATCGTTAATTAGTTTATGAACATATGACGAAATTGGTAAGCCTTTTGAATTAGCAAAAATACTATCTGTTAATTTTAAAGTATATATATTTTTCTTTGCTTTTAATAACAAAACATCAGACTTTATATTATTGTTTACAATATATTCTGAATCTAGTTTGTTCTTTTTACAAGAAAAACTAATCATAATAATTAAATAAATTATTTTTTTCATAAATTTTATATCCATGCGTGTTATCACATGGATATAAGTTTAATTAATATGCAGACACACCTGTACATGCATTGTAAGATCCATTAGTTCCAATGCATTGATCGTTCCACCAAGTTCCATGACATGAATACCAACAACCTCCGTCATTAGTCCAAGTTCCTGTGTGGCGATTAAAATCCCATCCTGCTTCAACTTTTTTCGGTTTTAAAGCATAAAGTGTTACAACAATTACTGCTAATAAAAATAATTTTTTTTTCATTTTTTAAAAGTTTTAATTAGTTAATAAATATTTATGGTGCTAATATATAAATAATTTTTAAATAACACAAATATGTGTTTATATTATATTCAAATAATACTCATTTTTGAAAGTGCTTGAAAATGAAGAAATACAATTTATTCAAAATTTTGGTAAACGATTAAGAAAGATTAGAATTGAGAAAAATTTGTCTCAAGAAAATTTAGCAAATGATGCTGATATACCTATAAATCAAGTTGGCAGAATTGAACGAGCAGAAATTTTTACTTCGTTAAAAACCATATATAGATTATCTAAAGCATTAAACATAGAAATAATAGAATTATTCAGAGAACAAGTTTAAAATAATCCTCTCAATAGATTTCATATCCAAACCAACTATTTTTTGTAGTTCGGAAATGCTTCCGTGTTCTATAAAAATATCAGGAACTCCGATGCGTTTTACACGAATATTATGATACGTGTTTTCCTGTAAAAATTCTAAAATTGCGGTTCCAAATCCGTTAGTAATACTTCCGTCTTCAATGGTAATAATAGTATTAAAATTTTTAGCAATTTTATGCAACAAAACTTCATCTAAAGGTTTTACAAACTGCATATCTGAATGAAAAACAGCCTTTTTAAACGGTTTTTCTTTACATATTTCAATAATGGTATTGGTTGTAATTCCGATAGTTAAAACAGCTATTTTATTTCCTTTATTTAATACTTTTGCTTTACCAATTTCTATTTTAGAAAATGTATTTGTTTTATTTTCTTCACTAACACGACCACGAGGATATCGTATAGCAATTGGTAAGTTTAAACCAAGTTGAGCTGTGTATAAAATATTTCGTAAATCGGAAGCATTTGTCGGAGCATAAATAATTAAATTAGGTATTAAACGCAGATAGGATATATCAAAAACACCATGATGTGTTGCACCATCTTCACCAACCAAACCAGCTCTATCCACACAAAAAATAACTGGTAATTTTTGCAAAGCAACATCGTGAATAATTTGATCGTAAGCACGTTGTAAAAAAGTAGAATATATTGTACAAAACGGAATAAATCCTTGTGTTGCCATTCCTGCTGAAAGCGTTACAGCATGTTGTTCGGCAATACCAACATCAAAAGCTCTGTTGGGAAATTCGGCAATCATATATTTTAACGAACTACCTGTTGGCATTGCTGGTGTTATACCAATAATTTTTTTATTTTTTCGTGCTAAAGCAACAAGAGTCAAACCAAAAATATCTTGAAATTTTAAAGGTAAATTCAAGTTATTTACTATTCTATCACCAGAAATTTTATTAAATTTACCAGGAGCGTGATAAGTAATTTGATTTTCTTCCGCTTGACGTAAACCTTTTCCTTTTGTAGTAATTACATGTAAAAATTTTGGTCCTTTTATGGTTTTTAACCGTTCTAATTCGCGAATAATTTTTGGTAAATCATGTCCGTCAATCGGACCAGAATAATCAAAATTTAATGCCTCAAAAATATTGAAATCACATTTTTTAGTGTCTTTTTTTATATGGGTTAAATATTCTTTTAAAGCACCAACGTTTGGGTCGATTCCCATTTCGTTATCATTAAGAATAATTAAAATATTGGTATTGGTAACACCTGCGTGATTTAGACCTTCAAAAGCCATTCCACTTGCAATACTAGCATCGCCAATTACAGCAATATGTTGTTTCTCTGTTTCACCTTTTAACTGCGAAGCAATTGCCATTCCTAAAACTGCCGAAATAGAGGTAGAAGAGTGTCCAACACCAAAAGCATCGTAAATACTTTCATTTCTTTTAGGAAAACCAGCAATACCATGTAATTGTCTATTTGTATGAAAAATAGCCTTTCTACCAGTTAAAATTTTATGACCATACGCTTGGTGTCCAACATCCCAAACCAATAAATCCTTTGGTGTATCAAACACATAATGCAAAGCAATAGTCAGTTCTACAACACCTAAACTAGCACCAAGATGACCTTCTTTAGTTGCCACAATATCAATAATAAATTCGCGCAATTCTTTTGCAAGTATTGGTAAATTTCTTATCGGAATTTTTTTTAGATCCTTAGGATATTGTATTTGTTCTAATATACTTTTTTTCACACAGCGAAAGTACAAATTTTATTAAGAATCGTATTTTGAATTTTTATTGCGTAATTTTGCAATATGAATACAAATCCGATAGGTTTTTTTGATTCTGGAATTGGCGGAATTTCCATTTGGAAAAAAGTAACCACTCTTTTACCAAATGAAAACACTATATATCTTGCAGATAGCAAAAATGCTCCTTACGGACAAAAATCCAAGCAACAAATTATAGATTTAAGTTGTAAAAACACCGAATTATTACTACAAAAAGGAGCAAAAATAATTGTAGTAGCCTGTAATACAGCAACTACAAATGCAATTGGTTATTTACGAAAAAAATACAATGTTCCGTTTATAGGTATAGAACCTGCAATAAAACCAGCAGCTCTACAATCTAAAACTAAAAAAATAGGTATTCTTGCTACAAAAGGTACGTTAAATAGTAGTTTATTTTCCGAAAAAGTATTGCAATATTCGGATATTGAAATTTTAGAGCAAATTGGTGAAGGACTTGTTCCGTTAATAGAAAATGGTAATATTAATTCCGCAGAATTAACTAATTTATTACATAATTATTTAGATAATTTACTGCAAAAAAATATTGATTATTTAGTTTTGGGTTGTAGTCATTATCCGTTTTTATGGCAAAAAATTGAAAACTACATTGGCAAAAAAATTAAAATAATTGATTCAGGTGAGGCTGTTGCACGACAAACTAAAGCCATTTTATCAAAGTACAATTTATTAAATTTAACGAACAAAAAAAGTACCCATAAATTATATAGCAATACAAATACTTCCGTTTTAAAAATGTTTGTAAAAAATTGTAAAAATGTAGTAGTGGATAAGTTGGAATTTTAAGGTTGTGAGAAATGGTTTTTTATTTTGAAATAAAAACAAAAATCGCAACATATAACAGTTGCGATTTTTTTGTACTCGAGGTGGGAATCGAACCCACACTCCCGAAAGAACTGGATTTTGAATCCAGCGCGTCTACCAATTCCGCCACTCGAGCATTTTTATGCGACTGCAAATATAAAAATATAATTGCAAAAAATGCGTTATTATGAAAAATTCACTACTATATTTTTTTCGTAAACGTACAAGAATAAAAAAAACAAAAAAATAATTGTTTGCTAAAAATAAAAGTTTAGTTTTGTATTAGTTTTTAACCAATTATGAAAAATATATTTACATATCCTAACCAGTATTATTTTTATTTCTTTTTTAGAAATAGAACGAGGTTATTATATGTTATAAATTAAATAAAACAATTATTATTATATAAAATCTCGATAGAAATATCGAGATTTTTTTTTTACAAAAAAAATGAATATAGCAATACAAGGAATTAAAGGAGCATACCACCATATCGTTGCCGAAAACTATTTTGGAAACAATATTATTATAAACGAATGTTTAACTTTTGATGAAATGCCAAAAAAACTATTATCTAAAAAATCCGATTATTTAGTAATGGCTATTGAAAACTCCATTGCAGGTTCTATTCTTGCAAATTACAAACTAATTGACGAATTTAATTTAAAAATAATTGGCGAACAATATTTAACCATTGCACATCAATTAATGGCTTTGCCAAATCAAAAAATTAGTGAAATTACCGAAATTCGCTCGCATCCTATGGCAATAAACCAATGTAGAGATTTTTTACGAAAACATCCACATATTAAAGTAATCGAAGATCAAGACACTGCCGTAACAGCAAAAAATATCCGGAATAAAAAACTAAAAGGTATTGCCGCAATTGCTAGTGTCAAAGCAGCAGAATTATATGATTTAGAAATTATTGCCAAAAACATACAAAGTGTATCAAATAATTTTACACGATTCTTTATTCTAAATCAAAATATTAAAAATGAAAAATACAACAAAGCATCTTTAAAATTTATTACCAAACATCAAAAAGGTAGCCTTGCCGAAGTTTTACAAATTTTTGTTAAAAATGATATTAATTTATCTAAAATACAATCTTTACCAATTGCGGAACAACCTTGGAAATACGCTTTTTTTACAGACATACTTTTTACCGAAAAAAAACAATTAAAAAATAGTATTCTACAACTTGAAAAAATAGTAGAAACCATAAAAATATTAGGAAAATATAAAAATAATAACACTTTATAACTATGATAATTTCTAAATCTAATAGATTACAAACTGTAACGGAATACTATTTTTCTAATAAACTTAAAGAAATAGATAGGCTAAAAACACAAGGACATGCCGTTTTAAATATTGGTATTGGTTCTCCTGATTTGCCACCTCCAAAAGCTGTTTTAGAAACTATTTCAAAAGCAGCCTTACAAGATAATGTACATGCGTACCAAAGTTATCAAGGTACACCAGAATTGCGAAATGCTATTCAGAAATTTTATCAAAAAAACTACGATACAGCATTACATGCAGATACTGAAATTTTACCATTAATGGGGTCTAAAGAAGGAATTATGCTAATTTCTTTGGCTTTTTTAAACCAAGGAGACGCCGTTTTGATTCCAAATCCTGGATATCCTACCTACACTTCGGCAACGAAATTAGTACAAGCAAAACCTATTTTTTACAAACTTAGCCAAGAAAATAATTGGTTTCCTGATTTAAAAGAATTAGAAAAAGAAAATTTAGAAAACGTAAAAATAATGTGGTTAAATTATCCTAATATGCCAACAGGGAAATTAGCTACAAAAAAGTTATTTACAGAGTTAATTTCCTTTGCCAAAAAACATAAAATTCTTTTAGTAAACGATAATCCATATAGTTTTATTCTAAACAAAAAACCAATGAGTATTTTAACTGTTCCAGATGCAAAATCTGTTGCGATAGAATTAAATTCACTCAGTAAATCTTTTAATATTTCTGGTTGGCGAGTAGGGATGGCTTTAGGTAAAAAAGAATATTTAAAAGCAATATTACAAGTTAAAAGCAATATGGATTCTGGTATGTTTTACGGCATTCAAAAAGGTGCAATTACCGCTTTAAATTTAGATACTGATTGGTTTGAAAAACTAAATGAAACATATCGTTTTAGAAGAAAAATTGTGTGGAAAATTCTAGATAAATTAAACTGTACCTATTCAAAAAATAGCGTTGGTTTATTTGTTTGGGCAAAATTACCAAAAAATAAAAAAGCCATTGAATTTACCGATGATTTGCTCCAAAATAAAAAAGTGTTTATAACACCAGGGACTGTTTTTGGCACAAATGGAGAAGGATACATTAGAGTGTCTTTGTGTGCTTCTGAAAATATGCTAACCGAAATTTTAAATCGTTTAAATTAATACACATGAAAATAGCAATAATTGGCTTGGGATTAATTGGTGGTTCGTTTGCTTTGGAACTGAAAAAAAATCATGAAATTTTCGGAATAGATTCAAATAAAAAACACCAAGAACAGGCTTTGCAGTTAAATTTAGTCGATAAAATAATCGATATAGAAAAAATACATAAAATGGATGCCATACTTATTGCAATACCTGTAGATAAAACTGCAACTATTCTAAAAAAAGTTTTAGATTTGATTTTAGAAAACACAGTAGTTTTTGATGTCGGTTCAACCAAAGAAATAATATGTAATGCTGTTAAAAATCATCCGAAAAGAAAAAATTTTATAGCTATGCACCCTATCGCAGGAACCGAACATTCAGGGCCAAAAGCAGCAATAAAAAATCTGTTTAAAAATAAAGTAAATATCATTTGCGAAAAACAATATAGTTGCGAAGTACTACATAAAAAAGTATTAAAAATAATAGAACCTTTACAAATGCGAACCGTTTATATTCCTTCTGCAAAAATGCATGACAAACACATTGCATATGTTTCGCATTTATCCCACATTAGTGCTTTTATGTTAGGAAAAACGGTTTTAGAAATAGAAAAAGAGGAAAAAAATATTTTTGATATGGCAGGAAGTGGATTTGAATCTACTGTTAGACTTGCTAAAAGTTCACCAAAAACATGGACACCAATTTTTATGCAAAACAAAAAATATATTTTACAATCTTTAGACGAATATATTCAAAATTTAAAAACCTTTAGGCAATATATTCAAAATCAAGAGGAAAACAACATTTATAAAATAATGGAAAAATCAAATAACATCAAAAAAATATTAAACGGAAAATTTAAAAATAATTAATTATGATTGAAAATAAAAATTGGTTACAAAAAATGGAATTAAACCATCCGTTAGTAATCGCAGGACCTTGTAGTGCCGAAACTGAAGAGCAAGTTTTAGATATTGCAAACCAATTAAAAAAAACCGATGCTACTGTTTTTAGAGCGGGTATTTGGAAGCCAAGAACAAGACCTGGTAATTTTGAAGGATTAGGAGCTATTGCTTTACCTTGGTTAAAACGTGTTAAAGACGAAACAGGTTTACTAACCTCTATTGAAGTTGCAAATGCAAATCATGCAAAACTTGCTTTAGAATTTGACGTGGATATTTTATGGATTGGTGCAAGAACTACTGTAAACCCTTTTGCAGTTCAAGAAATTGCTGACGCTTTAAAAGATACTGATAAAATAGTATTGGTTAAAAACCCTATTAATCCTGATTTAGAATTGTGGATTGGTGCTATTGAACGCCTTCAAAAAGCAAATATTAAAAATATAGGAGCAATTCATCGTGGTTTTTCTACGTATCGAAAATCTACATATCGAAATAATCCAAAATGGCAAATTCCTATTGATTTCAAAAACCGATTACCTGAAATACCGCTAATCTGTGATCCATCGCATATTTGTGGCGAAAGAGAAGGGATTATAGATGTATCGCAAACAGCATTAGACTTACAATTTGATGGTTTAATGATCGAAACACATAATGATCCTGATAAAGCTTGGAGTGATGCAAAACAACAAATTACACCAAATAGGTTGCAAGAAATAATTACCGATTTACGTATACGAAAAAAAGATTTTGGCAATAACGATTTGGATAAATTACGAAAACAAATTGATTTAATTGACGATAAAATTTTAGATATTTTAAATGCTAGAATGGAAGTTGTTAAAAAAATAGGCTCTAAAAAGAAAAAAGACAATGTAGCTGTTTATCAGCAAGATAGGTGGAGAGAAATTATTCAAAAATCTATAGATAAAGGAACAAATTTAGGCTTAAGCATTAATTTTGTCGAAAAAATATATAAATCTATTCATCAAGAATCTATAAACCAACAAGAAAAAATAATTAACCTCAAAAATTCATAAAATTAGCTTTGTTTAGATGTATAGGATATGAATAATAATATAATGGTGAAGTTTGTGGGCCAATTTATTACACGTTTTTTGATGTTGTACTGGTATTACGCTTAAAATAATTGTGAATTTTAGATGCTTTATCTTTACCTATTACTTCGGTTAAATGTTCTAAACTAGTATTTGTTATTCTTTTTGTGGATTTGAATTTTTTTAGTAGTGTAATAATTGTTTTTTCGCCAATTCCTGGGATTTGTGATAATTCGGAATTTATAGCATTTTTGCTTCGTTTGTTACGATGATGTGTGATACCAAAGCGATGTGCTTCGTTTCGTAATTGTTGAATAATTTTAAGAGTTTCGGATTTTTTATCTAAATACAGCGGTATTGGATCATCTGGATAAAAAAGTTCTTCCAAACGTTTCGCAATTCCGATAATGGCAATTTTTCCTCGCAAACCTAAAGCGTCTAAACTTTTTAAAGCTGCGGATAATTGTCCTTTACCACCATCGATAATAATTAGTTGTGGTAAGTCTTGGTTTTCGTCTAGTAAGCGTTTGTATCTACGATAAACTACTTCGGTCATTGAAGCAAAATCGTCTGGTCCAATAACAGTTTTTATATTAAAATTACGGTAATCTTTTTTACTTGGTTTTCCGTTTTTAAAAACGACACAAGCTGCAACAGGGTTTGTACCTTGTATGTTTGAATTATCAAAACATTCGATATGTCTTGGTTCTACCAATAATCGCAAATCTTTTTTCATTTGCGACATGATTCGGTTTACATGTCTATCAGGATCGGTAATTTTTATTTGTTTAAATTGTTCTTGTCTAAAGTATTTTGCATTTCGTATGGATAAATCTACAATACGTTTTTTATCACCAACTTTAGGGATAGTTACTTTTAAATTTTCGCCTAATTCTACTAAAAAAGGAACATATATTTCTTTGGTAATGGAGTTAAATCGTTGTTGGATTTCAACGATAAAGAGTTCTAAAATTTCTTTATCGCTTTCGGCAAGTTTCTTTTTAATTTCGGTTGTGTGTGATTGGATTATGTTTCCATTTACGATTTTTAAAAAATTGGTATAGGCAAAATTTTCATCTGAAATTAAACTAAAAACATCTACGTTAGAGATACTTGGATTTACAATAGTAGATTTTGCTTGATAGTTTTTAAGTAAATCTAATTTTTCTTTTATTTTTTGTGCTTCTTCAAATTCGGTTTTATTTGAAAAATCTAACATCATTTCTTTGAATTTTTGCAAGGATTGTGCAAAATTCCCTTTTACAATATTTTTAATTGCTTTAATATCTGTATTATAGTCTTTTTCGGTTTGTAAGGCTTCGCAAGGACCTTTACAATTTTTAATATGATATTCTAAGCATACTTTGTGTTTGCCAGAGTTTACATTTTCAAAAGATAGGTTATAGGTACACGTTCGTAAAGGATATAATTCTTTAATTAAAGATAGTAAAGCTCTTGCTGTACGAACAGAAGTGTATGGTCCAAAGTACTCTGAGCCGTCTTTAATAACACGTCTAGTTAAAAAAACACGAGGAAATCGCTCGTTTTTAATACAAATAAACGGATATGATTTATCGTCTTTTAATAAAATATTATATCGTGGTTGATACTTTTTTATCAGATTATTTTCTAATAATAAGGCGTCAGTTTCAGTTTCAACCACAATGTGTTTAATATGAACAATTTTTTTTACTAAAACTCTAGTTTTACCGTAATCATGATTTTTTGTAAAGTAGGAGGAAACTCTTTTTTTTAAATTTTTTGCTTTTCCTATATAGATTATTACTTCATTTTTATCAAAAAATTGGTATACTCCAGGAGAATCTGGTAGTATTTTGATCTGAAGTTGTAGATTATTAGTCAATTTTTTATTATTCGTTGGCCTGTAATGCTAAAGCGTATAATTTTATTTTTTTTATCATACTAACTAATCCGTTTGCTCTAGTTGGTGATAGGTGCTCTTTTAAACCAATTTTATCGATAAAATCGGTTTTTATATTTAAAATGTCAGTTGGTTTTTGATTGGAAAATACACGAAGTAATAAAGCAATGATTCCTTTAGTGATAATGGCATCGCTATCTGCTGTATAAACAATTTTATCTGCTGCTTTTTCGGCATGTAGCCAAACTTTAGATTGACATCCTTTAATTAAATTAGCATCTATTTTATATTTTTGGTCGATAATTGGCAAGGATCTTCCTAGTTCAATAAGGTATTCGTATTTTTCCATCCAATCATCAAACATAGCAAAATCGTCAACGATTTCTTCTTGTATTTCTTGTATGCTTTGTGTCATTTTATTTTTTTACAAAGATATATTATTTAATTGTAATAATTCTTCTATAAATTTTCTATCGTTTGATAGTCTAGGTACTTTGTGTTGTCCGCCTAATTTTCTTTTGTTTTTAAGCCAATTGTAAAATAAATTAGGTTTTGCTATGTTTAAAATAGGTTTTTCTAGCGTAATGTTTAAATATCGCTTAGCTTCGTAATCGGAATTTATATTTTTTAATGCAGTGTCTAAAACTTCCATAAAGAAATCGGTATTTTTTGGTTTTTGAATAAATTCAATTAGCCATTGATGTTTTCCTTTTTTGCCATCCTTCATAAAAACTGGAGCAACAGAATATTCTTTTATGCTAGTATTTGTTTTTTTACAGGCAATTTCTAAAGCTTTTTCGGCGTTTTCAATTATTAATTCTTCACCAAAAGCATTAATAAAATGTTTGGTTCTGCCAGAAATTTTTATTCGATATGGTTTTAAGGAAGTAAATTTTATAGTATCACCAATTAAATATCGCCATAAACCAGCGTTTGTAGTAATTACTAAGGCATAATTTGTTTCTAGTTGTACTTTTTCTAGCGGAATTGCAACAGAATTTTCGTCGTCAAATGTATCCATAGAAATAAATTCGTAAAAAATACCATAATCTAACATTAAGAGCAATTCTTGGCTATTATTTTGATCTTGAATAGCAAAAAATCCTTCACTAGCATTGTAAATTTCGTAGTATTGGAAGTTTTTTTTCGGAATAATTTTTTCGTATTGTTTTCGATATGCGTTAAAATTTACACCACCGTGAAAATATACTTCAAGGTTTGGCCAAACTTCTAAAATATTATTTTTACCTGTTCGTTCTAAAACTTTATTTAATAAGACTAGCATCCAAGACGGAACTCCTGCAAGACTAGTAATATCTTCGTTAATAGTTTCGTCTATAATTTTATCCATTTTTATTTCCCAATCGCTTAGTAAAGCAACTTTTTGACTCGGAGCAGAGCTAAAATCTGCCCAAAGCGGTAAATTTTGGATAATAATTGCTGATAAATCACCATAAATTGTGCCGTTTTTTTCGTACATTTCACTACTTCCGCCAAGACGTAAATTTTTTCCTCCAAACATTTTAGTATGCTGATTATTACACGCATATATAGATAACATATCTTTTACCGCTTTGTAATGACAATCTTCTAATGCTACTTTACTTACAGGAATAAATTTGCTTTTTGCGTTGGTAGTTCCGCTAGATTTTGCAAACCATTTTATTTTAGAGTGCCAAAAAATATTTGGTGTTCCTTTTCTTGCTTGGTCAATTTCATGTTCAATAGATTCGTATTTTCGTATAGGTACGTTTTCTATAAAATCGGAATACGTTTTAATTTGATTAAAATTATATCGTTTACCAATTTCTGTGTTTTTTGCTTGTTTTATTAAGTTTTCTAAAACTTCCTGCTGTACTTCGATAGGATATTTTATAAAAAAATCTATTTGATGTTTTCGTTTTTTTAACGACCATGCAATTACACTATTTAAAAACGGTATTTTCATAAATTTATAGTTGTTTTTTTATTAAAAACGTAGTAGCACTTCCTGTTTTGGATTCAAATCTAAAAATACATATTTCTTTTGGTTTTATATAGTAAAGTAGGTGTTTTTTATTTACTTTCTGAAAATTTAAAATTAAGCACAAAGTAACTTCCTATAATGGCAGGAAGTGCAAAATTAAACAGCCACATTATTGTAGTAATTGTAACCACAATTAATTCATTAACCGAAATAAAATGAAATACAAAAACAGCAACCGATCCTTTAATTAAAAAATCAAACATTGGTAAACTAGGTATAATTGAAGCAATTAAATACATGGCAAAAATTAATAGCATTACAGTTTGATAATTTACCTCAACTTGAAACAAACGTAATAAAAAATAGAATTGATGCGAAAAAATAAGATATCTAACAATTGAATAAACTAAAGTTAAAACACTAATTTTTATAGGAATTGATTTAATAAATTTAATTATTTTATTCCAATAAAAACCACGAATTTTTTTAGAAAGCAATTCCTTCCCTCCAAAAACAAACACTAAAAATAATACTAGAAAATAAATAAATTCCCGAAATCTAAAAACAGGAAAACTCCAATTAAAATGTAACCATAGATATAACAATCCTAAACTTCCGAATAAAACCGTAACACTCATTTGCGAAATATTAGAAAGTAAATTTAATAATACTATTTTTTTACGATTATTCTTTTTAAAATATAGGGATTTGGCACCATACTCGCCAATTCTATTTGGTGTAAATAGAGATGCTGTATGCGAACCAAAACTTTGTTTTAAAGCTTGCATAAAAGAAATTTTTTGAAGTACAGAAACTAAATTTTGCCATTTTAAAATTTCAAAAAACCAATTAAAAAAAGTAAATAGAAAGATATATAAAAGAACATTATAATCTGTGGCAACTATTTTTTCTATCTGAAAAATAAAGTCTTTAATAGGTATAGCGTCATTATGAATAGTATGTACATAAATAAAATAAAACGAAGTAATTACAATAGTAAATTTTACTAAAAAGAATAAAAACTTGCGATATGTAGCTGAAATATTTCGCATAAATTAAAAAGCAATATTATAATTTTTTTTTTTAGCAGAAACGTTTTGTAAAACCTTTCTACTATTTAATTATCTTTGCTTTAAAATAAATTTAAAATTTGCAGTCAGAAAAAATTATATTAGGTATTGATCCAGGAACTACAATTATGGGGTTTGGTATTATTAAAATTGTAAAAAAACAAATGCAATTTGTGCTACTAGACGAGTTGATTTTAAATAAATATGATGATCATTATTTACGTTTAAAAAAAATATTTGAAAGAACTATCCAATTAATTGATGCGTATCATCCTGATGAAATTGCTATTGAAGCACCTTTTTTTGGTAAGAATGTACAATCAATGTTAAAATTAGGGAGAGCACAAGGTGTAGCAATGGCTGCTGGTTTATCTAGAGAAGTTACTATTACAGAATACGCACCAAAAAAAATAAAAATGGCGATTACAGGTAGTGGATCTGCATCTAAAGAGCAAGTAGCAAAAATGTTACAAAGTATTTTAAACCTAAAAACATTACCAAAAAATTTAGATGCAACAGATGGTCTTGCAGCTGCTGTTTGTCATTTTTATAATCAAGGTAGAGTAACTGGTAAAAAGAGTTATTCAGGTTGGTCTTCCTTTGTTAAAAATAATGAAAAGCGAATTAAAAAATAAGTTCTTATTTTAAAGTGTAATAAAAAGTCTTTTTTGTTTTTACAACCATTTTAAAATAGATACTTTTGCAAAAAAATAAAATGATTACTACTAAAACACCTAAAGAATCTTTAACCATTCTTACCGATATGGTCTTACCTGCCGAAACAAACGCTTTGGATAATTTGTTTGGTGGTGAAATTTTAGCACGAATGGATCGAGCATCTAGTATTGCTGCTCAAAGACATTCACGTAGAATAGTTGTTACAGCAAGTGTTAATCATGTTGCATTTACTAAAGCTGTTCCTGTTGGTTCGGTAGTTACTGTTGAGGCAAAAGTATCTAGAGCCTTTAAATCATCTATGGAAATTTTTGTAGATGTTTGGATCGAGGATAGAGAATCACAAGAACGGACTATGGTAAATGAAGGTATTTATACTTTTGTTGCTGTTGATAGAACGGGAACTCCTGTAAAAGTGCCACAAATAAAACCAGAAACCGATTTAGAAAAAGAACGTTATGAAGGTGCTTTACGTAGAAAACAATTGAGTTTAGTGCTTTCAGGAAAAATGAATCCAGATGATGCTGTGGAGCTTAAAAAATTATTTTTTAAAAAACAATAAATATGTTTACTACAGGACGAATTCTTTTTAGTGTTTTTTTTATTGTAGCTTTTGCAATAGCTATGTTTTTTGCTTATGCTAAAGATAAGAAACACCAAAAATATTATTATAAAAATGTTTGGATTGTTGCTGTTGGGATACTTTTAACGATTGTCATTTTTGCAACACTTACTTTTTGGTTGCACGAATAATCTTTAGGTAAATCATAATGGTATTATTCCATTTTATTAGCTAATTGACCACAAGCTGCATCAATATCATCGCCACGACTTTTACGAACTTTTGCAATAATGTTATTTGCTTCTAAAATTTGTACATATTGTTCTATTATTTCTCCGTCAGCAGATTGGTATTCTGCATCACCAATGTTATTATAGGTGATTAAATTTACTTTTGAAGGTACTTTTTTACAGTACGAAACCAAAGCGTCTATGTCTTTTTTCTTATCGTTAAATCCTTTAAATACAACGTATTCAAAAGTTATTTTTTGTTTGGTTTTTTGATACCAATATTGCAATGCTTCTAATAAATCCTCTAAATTACTTTTATCGTTTATTGGCATTAATTTAGAGCGAACTTCGTTAATTGCAGAGTGTAAAGAAACCGCTAAATTAAATTTCACATCATCATCTGCCATTTTTTTTATCATTTTTGGTATTCCTACAGTAGATAGGGTGATTCTTTTTGAGGACATACCTAAACCTTCATCGTTTGTAATTTTATCGATTGCAGTCATTACATTTTTATAGTTTAACAAAGGTTCTCCCATTCCCATAAAAACAATATTTGTTAATTTATGGTTGTGATACAAACGACTTTGTTTGTCTATTTCGACAACTTGATCGTAAATTTCATCGGCATTAAGATTTCGCATTCTTTTTAATTTTGCCGTTGCACAAAAATTACAATCTAAACTACAACCAACTTGACTAGAAATACATGCTGTGGTGCGTTTTTTTGTAGGAATTAAAACAGATTCTACTAATAAATCATCGTGTAATTTAATAGCATTTTTTATGGTTCCATCTATAGATTTTTGCATTTTATCTACAGCAACATGATTGATAACAAAATTATTTTCAAGCATTTCTCTAGTTTGCTTAGATAAATTAGTCATTTGCTCAAAACTACGTGCAGATTTAACCCAAAGCCATTCGTAAACTTGATTTCCACGAAATGCCTTATCGTTATTACTAACAAAAAAATCGCGTAATTGCTCTTTTGTTAACGCTCGTATGTCTTTTTTATCTGAAATCATACTGCAAAAATAGAGATATATTCTCGTTTTTACTTTGAATTCCTTTGTAATGTTTTATTTACTCCGAAAAATTCATTTTTTTTTGTACTTTTATCCTGCTATGAAATTATTAAAATACATTCCTGTTTTTTTAACTTTCTCGTTGGTTATTGGTATCTTACTAGAGACATATTTTTCTGTAAAAATTACTATTCTAAGCATATTTTTAGCAATAAATTTTTTGTTGTTTTTTACCATTCATTACATTACAAATAAGCAATTAAAAAATCCTTGGTATTATTCTGTTATGGTGTTTTTTATGTTTGTTATTATCGGAATGTTTTCCGTAAATATTCAAAATACTTTAAATTATAAACAACACTATAACAATTATTTAGAAAAAGAAAATACGGTTTTATTAAAAATAACCAAAACCTTAAAATCAACTAAATATTACGATAGATATCAAGCAGAAGTAATTCAGATAAACGATAAAAAAACTATTGGTAAAGTGTTGGTTAACAAAAAGAAAGATAGTCTTAATAAGTTGAAAATTGGTACTATATATTACACTAAAAATTTGTTTAAAAAAATTAACAAGCCTAAAAATCCATATCAATTTAATTATCGTAAATATTTAAAAAAGAAGCAAATAATTCATCAAATCACCCTTACAGATAAAAATTATATTATTTCAAAATCAAATGCTTTTTCGATATCTATTATTGCTTCAAATATTAGAAGTCGCATTCAAAAAAATCTAAAGCAAAAGAATTTTACAAAAAATGCATTTGGCATAATCAACGCATTACTTTTAGGACAAAGACAAGATGTGTCTAAAGAATTAATACAAGATTATCAAAATGCAGGAGCTATGCATATATTAGCCGTTTCAGGATTGCATATCGGAATTATTTACGGCATACTTTTAGTGCTGTTTTCACCAATTAAACGTTTAAATTTTAACTCTATAAAAGGAAAAACCATACAAATACTATTGGTTGTTTTATTTTTATGGAGCTATGCAATTCTTGCAGGTTTAAGTGCTTCGGTTGTTAGAGCAACTACTATGTTTACAGCTATTGCTTTAGGTTTGTTATCTAAACGAAAAACAAACACCTTGCATAATTTATTTATTTCGATGTTTGTTTTGTTATTGTTTCATTCTAATTTTTTATTTGATGTAGGTTTTCAACTTAGTTATTTGGCCGTTTTTTCGATTGTATACTGGCAACCAAAATTTAATGCTTGGTACCTGCCTAAAAATAAAATTTTTCGTTTTTTTTGGCAGATATGTACTGTTTCGTTTGCTGCACAAATCGGAATTTTACCTTTAAGTTTGTTTTATTTTCATCAATTTCCGTTGTTATTTTTTGTTTCTAGTTTAGTTATAATTCCTGTTTTGGGTATTGTTTTAGGATTTGGATTTTTGGTATTGTTTTTAGCGTATTTTAACATTTTACCAAACTTTATAGCTTCTATTTATAGTGAAATTATAGAAAAAATGAATGTTTTTATCCAATTTATTGCAAAACAGGAGCAATTTTTAATAAAAAACATCTTTTTTAGTGTTTTTTTAGTTTTTGGATTTTATTTTTTAATAATTGCTATTTATCGTTTTTCTGAAAAACAAAATTTTAAAAAACTACAAACAATTTTAATAGTAATTTTAGGTATTCAGTTAATCTATTTTTACGAAAAATATCAAAGAAAAAACATTAAAGAAATTTTGATTTTTAACCAATTAAAACATTCCGTTATCGGAATTAGAGAAGGTGATTTTTTAGCTGTATATCATAATATAAGCGATTTTTCTAAGCATTCAATTATAGATACGTATCAAAAAGGAACAGGAGTTTCTACCATTAAAATTTATGATTCCATTCCTAATATATTTAAAAACAATTTATTGGTTGTAGATAGTCTTGGTGTTTTTAATGTAAAAAATTTAGATTCTAAAATAGTATTATTACGAAATTCACCTAAGATAAATGTAGATAGGTTACTTGAATCTCAAAAACCTAAAATACTCGTAGCAGATGCCTCAAATTTTAAAAGTTATGTACTGTATTGGAAAAAAAAGTGTGCAAAAAAAAATGTACATTTTTACAGTACGTATAAAAACGGAGCATATCGAAAAAAATAATTTATTCTTATTGGCAAATTAATTTTGTAAATTTGTGTCTAAATTTAAACACAATTATTATGAAGTATTTTTACATTTTTTTATTATTAATCGGATTTTACGGTTTTTCTCAAGCCTCTTTTAACGAAATTAATACAGGATTACCTGCGTTAAATTTTTCTACTTCGTCTTTAGCCGATGTAGATAATGATGGTGATTTAGATGTATATCTTTCTGGACTTGATGCATATGGTAATGCAGTTGGAGGACTATACATATATAATCATGGTGCATATACCTTATCTACTACTTCTACTTTACCAATTGTATATATTGGTGGTTCGGATTGGGCAGATATAGATAATGATGGTGATATGGATATAATGATTTTCGGAACAGATAGTTCGTTTGCTTTTGATATTGCAGAAATATACCAAAATAATGGTGATGGTACTTTTACTAGTTTAAACGTAGGTATTCCTGCTGTTGAACAAGGTAGTACCGAATTTGTAGATGTAAATAACGATGGTTTTATGGATATTTCCATTTCAGGAATTGGAAGTTCTTCTAATATCACTAAAATTTATTTAAACGATGGTGATAGTACTTTTACAGAACTTACAGGTCATGGGATTCCAGGTTTAAATTGGGGAAAATTAACTTGGGGAGATTACAACAACGATACTTATCCAGACGCTTTTATTTCCGGTTTTGACGATAATACAGGAGGAACACAAACGTTTTACACAAAATTATTTATCAATAACAATGGTACTAGTTTTACAGATTCAGGTTTATCTTTTCATTCAGGTTGGTTAGGTGATATCGAATGGGCAGATTATAACAATGATGGTAATATAGATATTATTGTTTCAGGTGTTGGAGGTACTGGAGATGAACGATTTACTTTATTGTATAAAAACAATGGCGATGGTACTTTTACCGAATTAGACCCTGGATTTTCGCCAGTATCACACAGTTCTTTAGAATGGGCAGATTTTGATGGTGATAATGATTTAGATTTATATTTAACGGGTGTTACCACAACTCCAGGAGATGGAAACAATGTTGCAGCAGTATATAGAAATGATGGTAACGATGTTTTTACAATGAATACTACTCAGATTTTTAATGCTTCGTATTACGGAGATGCAGATACAGGTGATATTAATAATGACGGAAAAATGGATATAATCTCAACTGGTTACGACGAAATTTATGTTGTTAAAACAACTGTTTACCTTAATAACACTGTTATAGCAGGGCTGTCTAACAATGTATTGGAAGGCGTTTCAGTTTATCCAAATCCAGTACAAAACATATTACATATTGACAATCAAAATGATAAAAATATTTTTGTGGAGTTGTTTTCTATAGATGGCAAATTAATTTTACAAACAAAATTAGAAAACAACCGTTTAAATATTTCGGATGTTGCATCTGGAATATATACACTTAAAATAACAAATAGTTATAAAAGTGTTTCTAAAAAAATAGTAATACAATAATTTTGTTTTAAAGAAAATATTAAAGGCTGTCTTTTAGGCAGTCTTTTTTATATCCTGTTATACCATTTTTTAAACTTAAAAAATTAATTTTTGGAAATTTTTCTTTTAGCATAAGTACTGCTTGATAACTTGAAATCCCTTTATTACAAACAACAACGATATCTTTTTTACTTTCAAAAACAGTACTAGTTTTTGAATTTATCTGTGAAAACGGAATTGTATAATCAACCTTAAAAGGTAATGGTGTATTTATATTTTCAATAACCGAAATAATAGTATAATTTTCTATGTTTTCTTTTAAATTATAAGCGGAAATTAATAATTTTTCATCTTGTGTGGTGCAAGTATCTAAAGTATAAGATTCTTTTTTAAAAAGTAAGGCAATTTTTTCTTTTGAAAATTGCGATTTTACTTTCATTTTATATTGTGTATTTTCTAAGCTATTGTAAATTAAAATTTGATTGGTTAAAAGCTTTCCAGTTTTTGTGATTAATTTTAAAGCTTCATTTGCTTGTAATAAACCTATAATTCCTACAATAGTATTTAATGTTCCTGTTTCCGAACAATTCGGAATTGTTTTTTTGGGTATTTCAGGAAATGCATCTCTTAAATTAGTAGTTCGTTTCGTGTTTTCTAAAACGTTAAAACAAGATACATATCCATCAAACTTATATAACGAACCATAAATTAAAGGTTTGTCTTTTAATACGCAAGCATCATTTAAAAGATATTTTATCGGTAAACTGTCTGTGCAATCTAACACAATATCAAAATCAGAAATTGTTTCCAAAACGGTATTTTTTGCTATTGCATTTGTATCATAGCTAAGTTTTACAAAAGGTGTTATTTTTGTAATATATTTTGCTAAAATTTCGGATTTTGGTTTGCCAATATCCTCAATTTTATAAAAAACTTGTCTAGGTAAATTACTTTCTGAAACGGTATCAAAATCAATTAGATGAATTTTACCAACACCACTTCCTGCAAGATAAACAGCGGCAACACAACCTAAACCACCACAGCCAACAAGTAAAACTTTAGCATTTAATAATCGTTCTTGACCAATTTTACCAATTTCGGATAGAGTAGTTTGGCGTTTGTATAAATTTTCTTTAGTTATTTTAGAATTCATTTATTTGGTATTAAATAAATTCATAGTTCTGCCAGTACCTGCTGTACCAAAAGATTTTACAGCAGTATGAACACGTTCTAATTTTTCAGTAATGCTTTGTAGTTCCTCATCACTCCATTTGCCAAGTACGTAATCTACTTGTCTGCCTTTTGCAAATTTATTACCAACACCAAAGCGAATTCTTGTATATTGTTGTGTGTTTAGTATGGCATTAATATCTTTTAATCCATTATGTCCACCATCACTTCCTTTAGGCTTCATGCGTAATGCACCGAACGGAAGGTTTAAATCGTCACTTATAATTAAAATGTTTTCTAACGGAATTTTTTCTTTAGTCATCCAATATTTTACTGCTTTTCCGCTTAAATTCATAAATGTATTGGGTTTTAATAGAAAGAATGTCCTTCCTTTAAATTTAAAACTAGTTAAATCACCTAGTTTTTGTGTACTAAAAGAAACCTCTTCTTTATCAGCTATATAATTTAATGCTTTAAAACCAATATTATGTCTAGTATTTTTATATTTTTCGCCAATATTACCTAAACCAACAATTAAATATTTTTTCATAGGATCTATGTTTTCTTTTTTACTATTAAAAAGAGATTTTATAAAATTTATGAGATTCATTTTACAAATATATGATTTGTTTTAAATAGAAACTTTTTACAACAAAAAAACCCTTCTTAAAAAAAGAAGGGTTTGTAAAATATTTTACAAATATTATTCTGCTGCAGCTTCTTCTGTTGCTTCTTCTTCCGTATCTTCTACTTTAGCAACATTTCTAGACATTCTTACTTGTGCTACAACCATGTTTTCTGGGTGTAAAAAAGTAAAGTTTTTACTGTCTATTTCCTTTAAAAATAGTTTATTACCAATATCTAAACCAGAAACATCTGCTAAAATTTCGTCTGGTAAATTAGCCGGTAATGCTTTTACACGTAATTTACGGTTTGTAAAACGTAACGCTCCACCTTTAATAATTCCTGGAGCGGTTCCTTCTAAACGAACAGGAATAGTCATGGTAACTTCTTTATCGTCAAATAATTGATAAAAATCTACGTGTAGAATTCTATCGGTTACAGGATGAAATTGAATGTCTTGCAAAATAGCATTGATTTTGTCACCATTATCTAATTCAATAACCGCTGTATATACATTTGGTGTATATACTAATTTTTTAAAACTTTTCTCATCTGCAGCAAAGTGAAGTGTATTACCTTTTCCGTAAATTACACAAGGTACTTTGTCAGCATTACGTAAGGCTTTTGTGTCTTTTTTACCTACGATTTCTCTTTTTGTTCCTTTAATTGTAATAGATTGCATTTTAATTTATTTTTACATTAAAAATTGATTGCTGATAGATGTGTTTTTTTGAACTTTCTTCATCACATCAGCAAATAAAGTGGCGCAAGTTACAATTTTTATTTTAGAACTTGGGTGTTTTTTAGGAATTGTATCGGTTACAATTAAACTTTCTAGTTTTGATTCTTCAATTTTTTTGATAGCTTCTCCTGAAAGTATTGCATGTGTTGCAATGGCACAAACGCTTTTTGCACCTTCTTCCATCATTAAGTTTGCTGCTTTGGTAAGTGTTCCTGCTGTATCTACCATGTCGTCAACAATAATAACGTGTCTATCTTTTACATCACCTATTACTTGCATGTGTGAAATTACATTTGCTTTTTTTCGTTGTTTGTAGCAAATTACTACTTCACTTTTTAGAAATTTAGAGTATGCGTATGCTCGTTTTGATCCTCCCATATCTGGAGATGCTACGGTTACATTTTCTAAATTTAAGGATTTGATATATGGTAAAAAAATAGTAGATGCAAATAAATGATCTACTGGAATTTCAAAAAAACCTTGAATTTGATCGGCATGTAAATCCATGGTTATGAGTCTAGTTGCTCCTGCAGTTTGAATCATTTTTGCAACCATTTTTGCTGCAATAGGTACTCGTGGTTTGTCTTTTCGGTCTTGTCTTGCCCATCCAAAATATGGAACTACAGCGGTAATATGCCTTGCAGATGCTCGTTTTGCTGCGTCTAACATTAAAAGCAATTCCATAAGATTATCGCTGTTTGGCATAGTAGAGCCAATAATAAAAACACGTCTTCCACGAATAGTTTCTTCGTAAGACACTTGAAACTCGCCATCGCTAAATTGTGTTTTGGTAGACTTGCCTAGTTTTTCGCCGTAGGCTTCGGCAATTTTTTTACCTAGTTCTCTACTTTCAGAACAAGCAAAGAATTTAGGACTTAATTGTTGTGTGTTTTCCATTTTTAGTTATGTTGTTTATGCAAAAATAATAAGAAGTCTTAGTTTTTACTTAAAAAATCTATCAAATCTTATTAACTAAATAAAAAACTTGTTAACCGTATAAATTCAAAAAAAGTAAAGTAAAGGCAATGTGGTTAGCTTAACATTCTCTTCGCTCGTTTTACGGCTTCTATGAATAATGTTATTTCCTCTTTGGTATTATAAAAGGAAAACGAAGCACGAACAGTACCAGGAATTTTAAAAAACTGCATAATTGGTTGTGTGCAATGATGACCTGTTCTAACTGCAATTCCTAATTTATCTACAATGCTACCAATATCAAAAGGATGTATATTTTTAATATTAAACGATAATACACTTGCTTTGTTTTCTGATGTTCCGTAAATAGTTACATCCTCAACTTTTAGTATTTCTTGGGTTGCATAGTGTAACAATTCGTTTTCGTATGTTGCAATATTGCTAACACCAATTTTTTCAAGATACTCTATTGCGGTTCCAAAGGCAATACCTGCTGCTATATTTGGTGTTCCTGCTTCAAATTTATGCGGTAAATCTGCATAGGTCGTTTTTTCAAAAGTTACTTCTTTTATCATTTCTCCTCCACCGTGATACGGAGGTAATTTGTGTAACCATTTTTCTTTTCCGTAAAGGAAACCAATTCCTGTTGGACCATACATTTTATGAGCTGAAGCACAGTAAAAATCACAATCTAAAGCTTGAAAATCTACTTGCATGTGTGGTACAGCTTGTGCTCCGTCAATTAAAACTGCTGCATCGTATTGATGTGCTAAATCAATAATTTCTTTTATAGGATTTATTGTTCCTAAGGCATTAGAAACATGGCTTACGGCAACAATTTTAGTATTTTTATTTAATAATTTTTTATACGAATCTAATACTAACTCGCCTTTTTCATTCATTGGTATTACTCGTAAAATAGCACCAGTTCGTTCGCATAATAATTGCCAAGGAACTATATTTGAATGGTGTTCTAATGCCGAAATAATAACTTCGTCATTTTTATTTAATAACGAGGTAAAACTACTTGCAACTAGATTAATACTTTCGGTTGTACCTCTGGTAAAAATTATTTCGTGTGTATGTTTTGCGTTAAAATAATTTTGGAGTTTATTTCGGGTTTGTTCATACGCATCGGTTGCTAATTGGCTTAATGTGTGTACACCACGATGCACATTAGAATTTATCGTTTTGTAATACGTTTCAATAGCATCGATAACCACTTTTGGTTTTTGGCTAGTTGCGGCATTATCTAAATAAATTAGTGGTTTGTTATTTACTTTTTGATTTAATATCGGAAAATCCAAACGTATTTTTTGTATTGCTAACATAGTATTACTTAGAATGATTCTAAATACAAAACTACTGAAAAATTTACGAATACCTTAATTTAATCTACAAGCATTTTTTGTGTATTTTTGAAATATGATATTTTTAAATAATTCTGATGCTTTTCCTGCTGTAAACCTTGCAAATGCAGACGGAATTTTAGCAATAGGAGCAGATTTATCGCCAAAAAGATTACTTTTAGCATATAAAAACGGAATTTTTCCGTGGTTTAATCAAGGCGAACCTATTATTTGGTATGCTCCAAAAGATAGAATGGTTTTATTTCCTGATGAATTAAAGGTATCTAAAAGTATGCGTAAAATTTTACGAAAGCAACTTTTTACTATAACATTCAACCAAAATTTTGAGCAAGTTATCTATCATTGTAAAAATATAGAACGCAATGATCAAAACGGTACTTGGATTACTGATGAAATGCAAGATGCATATGTAAAATTACACAAATTAGGTGTTGCAAAATCTGTAGAAGTTTGGCAAAGCAACCAATTAGTTGGTGGTCTTTACGGAGTTGATTTAGGTCATGTTTTTTGTGGAGAAAGTATGTTTAGCTTGGTTAGTAATGCTTCTAAAGTTGCTTTTATTTATCTAGCTAAAATGTTAGCAAATCAAAATTATAAATTAATTGATTGTCAAGTTTATAATAATCATTTAGCAAGTTTAGGTGCTAGGGAAATTCCTAGAGGTTTATTTATGAAATACGTAAAAAAACAAAATGAAAACTAAATTTATTCTCCTATTAAGTATTGTATTTAAAATAGGTTTTTCACAAACCGAAACCGAAGTAGCAGGAATTACATACCATTATTTTTCTAAAGCAGATTATAACGATAAAACAGCAAATTCATTTACCAATAAATTGGAAACATTTGTAAATTACGGACATAATTTAGGCACAAAAACCACTTTGTTTTATCATGTTGATTTTAAAAAATTTATAATTAATACCTCTTTAGATACAAATGCAATGTATCCTAAAATTGCATCCCATGAATTGTTAACGACAGCGATAGGTATGAAAAATACACTTAAAAAGAATTGGTCTTTAGTTACGATTTTTACAAATACCTTTTCGGATGATTTTTCAAAAAACAACTTAGATAAGATGAGCTATATCCGAAGTTTTTTATATGTTAATAAGAAAAAATCTGATTTGTTTTCTTATGGATTTGGTTTGTATGTAAGCACTGTTTCTGATAATATTCGCATACTTCCTGTGCTTAGTTTAGAGGTAAAATCTGCAAAAAAAGGAATGAAATTATTTTTCCCTCGTTATGTTAAATTTTGGTATAAAACCAATGATAAATCGTATATTCAGTTGCAAACAAAATTAAATTCCAAACGAATTAAATACAATTTTGACACCATACAATCTGTCGAAATATTTACTGTAATATCCGATGTAACCTATAATTATTTACTTAAAAATAAATTTAAGCTTACCGTTGGTCTTTCCTTTCCGATTCAACAGTATAGTTACGATTTAGACACTTATAAATCTAATCAAATTGGTGGTTTTGGTGTTACAACAGGAATTAGTTATGTGGTTTTTTAGAATTAGGTATAAAAGTTTAAAATTTAATAAAGAAATTTTAATTCTTTGGCGTAAAATAACTGTATTGATAATAGACTTTATTGATGAATTTGAAATAAAGATGAGTATTGAAAAGCCGTTCATTTTCGGTTTATCACTGAACCAAATTTATGATTTTTAGAGCTTTATAATATCTAATAAGTTTTGGATTAAGCACAGAAACTTTTATTATCTTAGACTTTGTTAACTATTGGTTTTTTGTTCTTATAACATTCGGTTTTGTATTCAGTTAAATTCTCTACAAACTTCGCAATAATTTCTATAAGTTTTTTTTTCTCGGAAACAGAAATGAAATTCAAGTTACTATTTGAAAGTTTAAAGTCGGATGAAATATAAATACTATTTTGGTTAGCATAAACATGAAACCCATTATAATTGTATTTTTCCTTAAAATTATTAAATTTTTCAAATTCTAAGCTAGAAATTATTCCTGCAATGTAAATTAAATTACTCCCTTTATTAATGTCAAGGTAATATTGATTATCTACATTGAATTCAATTGTTCCATTTCTATACCTTGTGTTTACACTTCGATTGAATTTGTTCGATAAAAAATTAGAAAGAATTACAGAAAAATTTTCTTTTGCTAAATATAAGTCCTCTTCATTTGGTTTTGATAATTCAATATTTGGTTCTAAATATTTTTTTATAAAACCTTTTAATTCTGATAGTTCTTGTTCCGTATGATAAATTGAGCCAAATTCGATTGCTTTTAAATTGGAACTAGTTAGTAAATTCATAGATGATACTACACCAAACTTCTCATTAAAATATAATTTCGCGTGTAAATTTCTTATTAATTTTGGTTTTAGTCCTAATTGTTCAATTTGTTCCCAACTTTTGAAATTTTCATTATCTAACCTTGCATAAAATTCAATTTGAATTCCTCTTTTTATTGCGTTCAAAATATCAATTTTTATTCTATCCCAATTCTTGAAATTAACATAAGGAGAAACCAAGACAATATATTCTTCTGCTTCATTGATTAGGTTAAGAATAGTACTTGTAATTTGATATGGAGGAATTATTTTCATTTGGAGTTTTGTTTTAGTTAACAATTGACGTAAAATTAGACTGATTTTTTGTTTTATACAGATAAATATAAAAAAAATGTTTCTTTTTTAATAGTAAAACATACCAAAAACCATTCACACACTAAATTAAACCATTCATCCTAATTTTAAATTTTTTATCAATATTTACTTTTATCTTTGTAGAGTAATCAAAGTTAAAATAATTTAGTATGATACGTTTTATAATCTCTTTAACCATTGCAATTTTTTCGGTTGTTACTTCCGTTTTTGCACAAGATATTACAGGAAATTGGTATGGAAAACTAGAAATTCCGCAACAAAAAATACGAATTAATTTTAGTATTTTAAAAAACAACAATACGTATAAA
>CAMZLT010000164.1 GCA_947311745.1 uncultured Flavobacteriaceae bacterium
AAATGCAGAAGGTATGGCAAAAATTAAGTAGTCTGCATAAGCAATTAATTCATTAATATCGCTAGACATTTTTAATTGCTTTACATCAAACTCTGCTGCACTTATATATTTAGGATTATGACCGTTTTGTTTTATGTATTCAATAGCGTAATCGCTACGCATATACCAACCAACTTCGGTTAGGTTTTCGCAGAGCATTTTTACGATTGCGGTTGCCCAACTTCCGCCTCCAAAAACGGCTATTTTTGGTTTATTTCCCATTTGTATTGTTTGTGTTAAGTCTTGCTTCTAACTCTGCTTGGTATTCTTCTAAAACTGGCTTTACCGTTTCTTCTGGCAAATCGGCAATTCTAACGTAAATTAATCCATCAATAGCATTGTTAAACTTTGGATCAACATTAAAGGCTACTAATTTACAATTTTGTTTGATGTATTTTTTTAACAAAACAGGAATTCGTAAACCATCTGGTTCTATTTCGTCAATTATTTTATCAAATTTTTTCATATCGGACTTTACGCTATCAAAAACAAAGTCTTTATCTGCATCCTTTAATTTTACTTTGTACTCTTTTTTTGGTCTAATGTACTGTGCAACGTATGGATCGTAATAATGCGATGTCATAAACTCAATCATTAAAGATTTTGAAAATTCGGAAAATTGATTGCTTATACTAACACCTCCAAGCAAAAATTTATGGTCTGGATAACGCAAAGTTACGTGTATAATTCCTTTCCATAACAAGAATAAAGGCATTGGTTTTTGTTGGTATGCTTTTCTTACAAATGCCCTTCCCATTTCAATGGTTTGCTGCATCATATTATTCAATTCTGGTTCAATACGGAATAAAGTATTGACATAAAAGCCATCTATTCCGTAATTGGAAAAAATTTCTTTTCCAATTCCCATACGATATGCACCTACGATTTTTTTATTTTCTGCATCCCATAAAAAAAGGTGTCTGTAAAATTTATCGTACTTATCTAAATCAATTTCTTTGTTTGTCCCTTCGCCAATTTCACGAAATGTGATTTCCCGTAATCTACCAATTTCTCTAAGAATATTTGGTGATTTTTGCATGGAAGTTAAATAAACTTCATATCCCTTACTTTGCAACAATTTGGTATCGCTTCCGTTAAGTTTATTAATTTCTGCTTCAATTTTTTTAGAATCTACAGCATCAATAATTTTTTTAGGGTTTCGGATTGGTTTTAATTTTGAAGTAATTTTTTTGTTATGATCTTCAAAAGAATTTGCCAACATATAGGTTTTTTTACGCAAAAACTGGTTAAAATCCTCAATATTTAAATATTCGTCTTGTTCTTTTAACCAAATAGGCTTCCCTATTCGCACTTTTATAACACGATTGCGCTGGTTTAACAGTTCGGAAGGTAATTTTGCTGTTCGTAAGGAATCGCCAATTTTGGATAAAAGGTAAAAAAATCGGCTATTTTTTGCATGGAAATATATAGGAACTACTGGTACTTTTGCTTTTTTTATCAATTTCACCGCTCCGATCTCCCAAGGTTTATCTACTACAATTTTATCATCTTTATAAGTAGAAACTTCACCTGCAGGAAAAATACCTAAGGGATGGCCGTTTTGCAAATGCTGCAATGCTGCTTTAATCCCAGCAACACTTGATTTCGCATCTTTTCTATCCTCGAAAGGGTTTACAGCCAAAACATACGGTTTTAATGGTTCGATACGTTGTAGTAAAAAGTTTGCGATTATTTTATAATCTGCTCTTTTTTCTAATAATAATTTTAATAATAAAATACCATCAATTCCTCCTAACGGATGATTGGAAACGGTAATAAACGCTTTGTCTTTGGGTATTCTTTTTAAATCGTTCTCAGGAATTTCAAACTGTATTTCTACTTCGTTTAAAATTGCATTTAAAAAATCTAAATCACTTTTATCTTTATGTTTATCATAAATTTTATTTAGCCTAGAAATTCGTAATATTTTTAATAAAAACCAACCCAAAAAAGTACCAAACACACCGTATTTATCTATATGAAGTGCCTTTGCTATTTCCTTTGAATTTACTAATCCCATTTTATTTTTGTGTTATTTTATAAAAATATGAACAGCAAATATACTACTTAACTACAAATTGAACAGTTTCTCGTGTAGTTTGTTTTAATAAAACTTTGTTAATTTTTTCTATTTCGGCGATTGAATCTTGTGTAAAATGGCGTATGGTAACTAATTTAACATCGGTATTATATTTTCCTTTGTAATTTACTTGCAACTGTTCTAAAAATTTTGAAAACGTATTAAAAATATCTTCCAAACAAATTGTAAAACTAATTGCTGTATTTTGAATTAAATTTGCTTTTAATCTAAATGTATGCATCCATCCAAATATTTCGCTAATATTTTTTTCATCAATAAATGAAAAATCTTTTGTGGTAATGGATATTAAAATTTGTGTTTTTTTCTCGATAAAACAAGGTGCTTTCGGATGCATCTGCACGTTATTTTTAATAACTGTACCTGTTAAATTAGGATTGACAAACGATTTTACATACAGCGGAATAGCTGCATTTTTTAAAGGTCGAATAGTTTTAGGATGTATCACCGAAGCTCCGTAAAAAGTCATTTCAATCGCTTCTTTGTACGAAATTTTTTCTAAAAGAATGGTGTTATCAAACCTTTTAGGATCTGCATTTAAAACTCCCGCAACATCTTTAAAAATAGTAAGACTTTTTGCATGTAAACAAGATGCAAAAATAGCAGCAGAATAATCCGAACCTTCTCTACCTAAAGTAGTTGTTTCTCCAGATTTTGCTTGTGCAATAAAACCTTGTGTTATGTAAATTGCATTTACATGTATACTTTTAATAGTTGTTTTTGTTTGCTCAAAATCTACATTTGCTCTACGGTAGCTTTTATCCGTTTTTATATATTCTCGTGCATCTAACCAAACATTATTCACATTTTTAGTTTTTAAATAATGACTTAAAATTTTAGTAGAAATAATTTCGGCATTACTAACTACTTGATCATACACATAATTATGGTCTTTATTAGTATTCGTTGCTAAAAAACCTGAAATTTGCAGAAATATCTGTGAAATTTCATCAAAAATAAGCTGTTTTTCATCTTTAAATAATGTATCTAATATCGTAAAATGATATTTTTTTACAAATGTAATTTTATCGGAAAGTATGGATGTGCTTTTAAAATATGCATCAACAATTTCTTCAAAAGCATTGGTCATTTTTCCCATTGCAGAAACCACAATTAGACATTTTTTTGTTTTAAATTGCGATACAATTTCAACAAAATTTTCAATACTTTTTACGTCTTTTACCGAAGCTCCTCCAAATTTATACACCTTCATTTTACAAAATTTCTAAATACGATTTAAGTCCTTTTTCATCCATTTGAACGGTTCGCCAATCACTTAACACTTCT
>CAMZLT010000165.1 GCA_947311745.1 uncultured Flavobacteriaceae bacterium
AAAACGGCTTGTTTTTGTGCTTCGTTTAAATTTTCTATGTAATTGGACACTCTATTGTATTAAGAAATTCAAAAGTACAACAATATGCGTTTGTTTTGTATGGTTTTGGTAAAATTTATTCACAAAAAAATCCTGTTCTTTTTAAAACAGGATTTTTTATCTTTTTTTAAAAAAATTAATTCAATTTGTAATTTAACGTAAACTGAATCATTGATGTATCCATATCGTAAGAAACGGAACTATTAGGGATAACTCCTAAAGGATTTGTTGTTGCATCCCAAGGTCCACCCATTGGTTGTGGTGTTGGGTTTAACAATGTACCCTTTACACCTTTACCTCTAAATCCTTTATGATAGACTATATTTAATTCAAATTTATCATTAATTGCATATCCCAACCCCATCTGAGCTGCGTCTTGTACTACTGCTGTTGCAGAAACAGAATAAAAAGCTAATTTATCTTGAATTGGCATAGAATTATGAGTATATCCAAAACGAATTGGCAAATTATCCTTAATTTTATATTGCAAACCTGCCGAAAGTATAGTCATACTATCCCAACCAAAACCACTTACTGCTCCTGTAGGAAAATTAAAGCTTGAGCTTGTAGCATCGGTATCAATTGCCCAACCTTTTTTAACAAAACCTTTGGTATTTTTATAATCTACATATCTAAAATCTAAGGCAAAATCAATTTTTTTACCAGATAATCCCATACCAACTGACCAAATTGCTGGATAATTCATTGTAAATTCAGTATTTGGAGCATCTGTTCCATCTAAATATTTTTGATCAAAATCATATGCACCAAAAAATTGTTCTGTTTTATACGAAGCTCCTAATTTTAGCAATTTACCAGAGTCATAAAAAATTCCAAACTGAGCTCCATAACCTATTGCAGAAGTTTTACTAGTTTCTGGATATCCAGCTGTTTGGCTAGGTGCTGTTGTTGGATTTGGTGTTAATTGAATTGCTTCGTAATCTAAATTTGGTTGAAATCCTAAAGATACTTTATCGGATAATTGATATGCGTAAGTCAAACTAATTTGCAACATCATATAATCGGAAACAACATTACCAAAACCACGCATATTTTGCGGATATAAAATAGGATTTGAATCGTTTGGATTCCAATTTGGATTTGGGTTACCACTAGCGTCAACTGGTAGATTAGTTTCTTGAGGAAAATCTACTCCGAAACCACTAATTCCGAATGCGGAAGCTGCAAAAGTATGCTTACTTCCTTCTTTTCCCCATAAAAATGAAATTGCTGGTAAAATAGAAGTTCCTTTTACATCATCGGTAGAACCTGTAACTTCAGGAGAACCTGCAAACATCATATTTGCTGGAATAGATGATTTTAAGGTTGGTTTTGCAAAAAATGCACCGACACTTAACGAAATTTCTTTTCCGCTAAATTTAGAAATACCCGCTGGATTCCATAAAATTGCACCATTAAAGTCTAAAGGTTGTGCTGTTGCAGCTCCACCCATAGACATATTTACCGCTCCGACACCTTGCATAATGTGTCCTGATTGACTAAAAATGCTTATACTTACTAAAAGTATGCATACTGTAAATACTTGTTTTATCATAATATCTGTTTTAAAGTTAATTGTTTTTATTTTCTCAAAAATATACTATTAAATTTAGATTTATGTTGACATATATCATTTCAAGCTAAATACATTCGTTTAATTGAGAAAGATAGTTCATTTTTTTTAATCCACAAAATTAATCATTATGAATTATAAATTAAAATACAGTAAATCAGATTATTAAAGCACTTTTTCACAATTTCACAACACCCTAATTAGAATTTTTCGGGTTAAATTGAATTACATTAAAAAAAGGATCTTTAATAAACTAATGTTCTGAGTAAAAAACACGTAAAACATCTATTAAAAACCCTTTTATAAAAATCAACACTACTCAACTTTATTTTTAAAAACAGAATTTATTTTCTGTAATTACTTTATCTGCAATTACTTTTCTAAGTGCAATTGTATTTGGTTCATTTGTATATTTAGTAAAACGCTTCAATCCCATTTTCATCATACGATTTTCATCACCTTCAGCAAAATAATTAATAGCTTCTTTACCATATTTTTGTGTTTTTTCAACTGCTTGATTCAGTACTAATTTTGCCATTGCTATCTGTGCTGCCACTTTTTCTTCTCCTACTTTTTTTGCTAATTTTTCGGTTCGTAAAATGGTAGACTCCGCTACATATATTTCAATTAATATTTCGGCTGCATCTAAAATTAGTTGTTGGTGTTTTTCCAATTCCATCATATAAGTCTGAATCGCTTTACCAGAAACCATTAAAAATGCTTTTTTAAGATTTTCAATTATTACTTTTTCTTCGGAAAATAATTCGGAATAATCAGGCATTTCAAAAGAAGGTATTTCCATTAATGAGTTACCAACTGCCATTGCAGGAGTCATTAAATCTACTTGTCCTTTCATTGCTTTTTTAATAAGCATACTTACGGAAAGTAAACGGTTAATTTCGTTAGTTCCTTCGTAAATTCGTGCAATACGAGCATCACGCCAAGCGGATTCGATTGGAGCATCTTCGCTAAACCCCATTCCTCCAAAAATTTGAATTCCTTCGTCTGTAACAAATTGTGCCATTTCAGAACCATATACTTTTAACAAAGCACATTCAATTGCAAACTCTTCAATTCCTTTTAATTCAGATTCGGCATGTGATTTTCCTGCAGTACGTAATTCGTCAATTTTATTTTGAATGTCTTTTCCAGCTCGATAGGTTGCAGATTCGGTTGCATAAACACGTGTTGCCATTTCAGCAATTTTATATTTTATTGCTCCAAATTGTGCTATTGGTGTTTTAAACTGTACTCTTTCGTTTGCGTATTTAACAGATTCGGTAATTACACGTCTTCCTGCATCAATACAAGCAGCGGATAATTTTACTCGACCAATATTTAATACATTTAGTGCTATTTTAAATCCTTGACTTCTTTCGGCAAGCATATTTTCAACAGGTACAAGTGTATCGTTAAAAAATACTTGTCTTGTTGACGAAGAACGAATTCCTAATTTATGTTCTTCCTCACCAAGTGTAATTCCGTTAGGATTATTTTTATCGTATTCTACAATAAAAGCAGTTATATTTTTATCCTCACCAACTCGTGCAAAAACAATAAATACAGAAGCAAAACCTGCGTTTGAAATCCACATTTTTTGTCCGTTAATTTTGTAATGTTTTCCATCTTCGGTAAGTGTAGCCGTAGTTTTACCTGAATTTGCGTCTGAACCAGCACCTGGTTCGGTTAAACAATAACTACCAAATTGCTCACCAGAAGCTAATTTCGGTACATATTTTTGTTTTTGTTCTTCCGTTCCGTATAAAACAATTGGCATAGTTCCGATACCAGTATGTGCACCATAAGCAGTTGAGAACGAACCTGTAGCACCCGAAATATAATCACAAGTTAACAAGGTGGAAACAAATCCCATTTCCATTCCTCCATAAGCTTCTGGTATTGAAACCGAAAGAAATCCCATTTCACCAGCTTTACGCATAATATCTTCGGTTAACTGGTAGTTTTTCTTTTCAAATTCGGCTTTGTTTGGCCATATTTCTCTATCTACAAACTCAATGATAGATTCTTTCATCATTTGTTGCTCTTCGTTTAAATCTTCTTGTGTAAAAACATCTGCACAGTTTGTTTTTTTTACGATAAATTCGCCTCCTTTTATAGTACTCATTTTTTTAGTTTTATGGATTTTAATTTTTATAGCATTTCGTATATTCCTGCTGCACCTTGACCTGTACCAACACACATAGTTACAATTCCGTATTTATTTTTACGCCGTCTCATTTCGTTAAATAATTGCACCGATAATTTACTACCTGTACAACCTAACGGATGCCCTAAAGCAATTGCTCCTCCGTTTACATTCACGATACTTTCATCGATATCCAATTCACGAATAACAGCTAAAGATTGGGATGCAAAAGCTTCATTTAGTTCGATTAAATCAATATCTTTTAATTGCAATCCTGCTCTTTTTAAAGCTTTTGGTACTGCTGCTACTGGTCCAATCCCCATAATATTAGGTGCAACTCCAGCTGGAGCGAAAGAAACCATTCGTGCAATTGGTTCGATATTTAATTCTTTTACCATTTCTTCGCTCATTACTAAAACGAAAGATGCACCATCACTCATTTGCGAGGAATTTCCTGCGGTTACACTTCCTCCAGCAGCAAAAACTGGTCTTAATCGTGCTAATGCTTCAATGTTAGAACCTTTTCTTGGACCTTCGTCTTGTGAAACGGTATATTTTTTAGTTTGTTTTTTTCCGTTTTCATCTAAAAATATTTGCTCAACTTCAATTGGAACGATATCCTCTTTAAAAGTTCCATTTTCAAGAGCTCTTAATGCTTTTAAATGAGAATTTAGTGCAAATTTATCTTGATCCTCGCGAGAAACTTTATATTTTTGAGCAACAGCTTCGGCAGTTAAACCCATTCCCCAATAATAATCTTCGTGTCCTTCTTTTGCTGCTTTATAATTTGGTGTTGGACGATATCCTCCCATAGGAATATAGCTCATACTTTCCACACCTCCAGCAATGATACAATCTGCCATTCCGCTTTGTATTTTTGCTACTGCAATACTAATAGTTTCTAGTCCTGACGCACAATATCTATTAACTGTAACACCTGGAACATCATCGGATTTTAATCCCATTAAAGAGATTAATCTACCTATATTTAAGCCTTGTTCTGCTTCTGGCATTGCATTACCAACAATTACATCGTCAATTCTAGTTTTATCTAATTGCGGAACTTGTTTTAATAAATGTTCTATTGTTTCGGCAGCTAATTCGTCTGGTCGTTTAAAACGAAAAACACCTTTTGGAGCTTTACCAACTGCTGTTCTATATCCTTGTACTATATATGCTGTTTTCATTTTTTTGTTTTTAATTTCTTAATGGTTTTCCTGTTTTTAGCGTATGTTGAATTCTTTCAAGAGTTTTCTTTTCGGTAAATAAACTCATAATTGCTTCGCGTTCTAAATCTAAAAGATACTGTTCGGAAACATAAGTTGGTTCGGATAAATCTCCTCCTGCCATAACATAACCTAATTTATTGGCGATTTTTCTATCGTGTTCGGATGCGTATCGTCCTTTTAATAAAGAATCTGTTCCTACTAAAAACATCCCAAGAGCTTGTTGTCCTAAAACTCTAACTTTCTGTGGTACTGGTTGTGTGTAACCATCTTCTAACATTTGTATTGCATATCTTTTTGCTGTTGCAATTTGTCTGTTTTCATTAACAACTACTATATCTTTTCCTTTTTGATAGAATCCCATATCATACGCTTCGTGTGCTGAAGTTGCTACTTTTGCCATTGCAATATTTATAAATGCATCACGCAATCGGTTTAATTTGACATCGTCTTTTACCCATAAATCGGAAACTCTTTTAGTCATTTCTTTTGTTCCTGCTCCTGCAGGAATAATCCCTACACCAAATTCAACTAAACCAGTATACGTTTCAGCTGCTGCAACAACTTTATCTACGTGCATACTCATTTCACAAGCACCTCCAAAAGTCATTCCTCTAGGTGTAATTAAAGTAGGTACAGATGAGTAACGCAAACGCATTACTGTATCTTGAAAATGTTTAACACCAAAAGCTAATTCGTCATAATCCTGTTCAACAGCCATCATTAGTGCCATTGCTAAATTTGCTCCTACTGAAAAATTTGCTGCTTGATTTCCTAAAATAACAGCTTCGTATTCTTGTTCTGCTAAATCAATTCCTTTATTGATTGCTGCTAAAACGCCTGCACCTAAAGTATTCATTTTAGAGCGGAATTCTACATTTAAAACACCATCGCCTAAATGCTGAATTGAAGCATCTGTATTAGCCCAAATTTCTTTGGCTTCGCGAATATTATTCAAAATAATAAACGCATCTTGTCCTGGAATTTTCACATATTTTTTAGAAGGAATATCGTAATAATACTTCGCTCCTTCTTTTACGGTATAAAAATTTTCTACTCCTGAATCTAGCATTTCTGCAATCCAAGAAGCTACTTTATATCCTTCTTTTTCCATTAAGGAAACTCCTTTTTTTACACCAATAGCATCCCAAATTTGAAAAGGACCATGTTCCCATCCAAAACCAGCACGTAACGCATCGTCTAAACGATAGAGTTCATCGGATATTTCTGGGATTCTGTTTTGTACATAAGTAAATATTGAAGTGAACGATTTTCTGTAAAATTCTCCTGCTTTATCCATTCCGTTTACCAACACCTTGAATCTGTCGGTAACATTATCAATTGATTTTGTTAAAGCTAAGGTCGGAAAATTTACTTTTTCTTTAGAACGATATTCTAATGTTTTTAAATCTAATACTAAGATTTCTTTTTTACCTTCGGAATTGGTTATTCGTTTATAAAAACCTTGTTTTGTTTTTGAGCCTAACCATTTATTTTCCATCATTTTATTTACAAAATCAGGAATTTCAAAAAGATGCTTCATTTCATCTTTTGGACAATTGTCTTTTACACCATTTGCAGTGTGTACCAATGTATCTAATCCTACGACATCTATAGTACGGAAAGTTGCTGATTTTGGTCTACCGATTAATGGTCCTGTAAGTTTATCTACTTCCTCTACGGTCATATCTAATTCTTTTACAATATGAAAAAGACTCATTATACCAAAAATACCTATTCTATTACCTATAAAAGCAGGTGTATCTTTAGCTAAAACAGAAGTTTTACCTAAGAATTTTTCACCATACATCATTAAGAAATCGGTAACTTCTT
>CAMZLT010000166.1 GCA_947311745.1 uncultured Flavobacteriaceae bacterium
AATGGGTAAAATAATAGCAATAGCAAATCAAAAAGGTGGTGTAGGAAAAACTACAACAACAGTAAATCTAGCAGCATCTCTAGGTGTTTTAGAACAAAAAGTATTGTTAATTGATGCAGATCCTCAAGCAAATGCAACCTCAGGTTTAGGTATTGATGTTGAATCTGTTGAACTTGGTACTTATGAGGTTTTAGAACATACTGCTACTATAAAGGATACGATTACTGCAACAAATTCACCTAATGTAGATATTGTACCTGCTCATATTGATTTGGTTGCGATTGAATTAGAATTAGTAGATAAAAAGGATAGAGAATACATGCTAAAACAAGCTTTGGCTGAAGTAAAAGAAGAATACGATTATATCTTAATTGACTGTGCTCCTTCCTTAGGTTTAATCACATTAAATGCATTAACAGGAGCAGATTCTGTTATCATACCTATTCAATGCGAATATTTTGCTTTAGAAGGTTTAGGAAAATTGCTAAACACAATTAAAAGTGTGCAAAAAATTCATAACGTAGATTTAGAAATTGAGGGCTTGTTATTAACTATGTACGATTCGCGTTTACGTTTATCCAATCAAGTTGTAAATGAAGTGCGAAAACATTTTGATAATATGGTGTTTAAAACCATTATTCAACGAAATATTAAATTAGGTGAAGCACCAAGTTATGGCGAAAGTATTATTGCCTACGATGCAACAAGTAAAGGTGCTGTAAATTATATTAACTTAGCAAACGAAATCTTAAAAAGAAACCAATAAGATGGCAAAAGCAATGAAAAAACAAGTTTTAGGTAGAGGCTTATCAGCTTTGCTTAAAGATAGTAAAGAGGATATTATTACTGCTAAAGATAAAAATGCAGAAAAATTAGTTGGTTCTATTGTAGAAATAGATATTGCATCTATTCAAGTAAATCCGTTTCAACCTCGCTCTCATTTTAATGAGGATGCTTTGCAAGAATTAGCTAATTCAATTAAAGAATTAGGTGTAATTCAACCAATTACAGTTCGTAAATTAAAAGGAAATGCTTTTCAGATAGTTTCTGGTGAACGTAGGTTTCGTGCTTCCAAATTAATTGGAAATAAAACCATTCCTGCATATATTAGACTGGCAAATGACCAAGAAATGCTCGAAATGGCATTGGTTGAAAACGTACAACGTGAAAATCTAGATCCAATTGAAATTGCCTTATCTTACCAGCGAATGATTGACGAGATTAAACTTACACAAGACCAAATGGCAAAGCGTGTAGGGAAAAGCCGTTCATCTATTACCAATTTTTTACGTTTGCTTAAATTAGATCCAATTGTGCAGACTGGTATGCGTGATGGTTTTTTAACTATGGGACACGGTCGTGCTTTAGTTAATGTAGATAACCAAGATACACAACTAGAAATTTATAGTAAAATTATTGAAGATAAACTTTCGGTTCGTCAAACAGAACAATTAGTAAAAGAAGCTAAAAATCCTAGTGTTAAAACTGAAAAAACAATTAAAAAAGAAGCTCCTGTATATATTTCCAAGGCAATAAAAGATTTAAGTACCTTTTTTGGACATAAAATTTCTATTAAAACCTCAGGGAAAAATAAGGGGAAAATTGAAATTCCATTTCATTCAGAAGAGGATTTTAATCGTATCAAAAATTTATTAAAATAGATGAATAGGATTTTTCAAATATTCTTTTTTATCTTATTTACAGCTAATTTAGCTGCACAAAACAATACAATTCAGGTAAAAGAATCTGTTTTGTATCAAGATTTGAGTGATAATCCGATAGCTCCTGCAAAGGCAGCTTTTTATTCTGCAATTTTACCAGGTTTAGGGCAGGCATACAATAAAAAATATTGGAAAATTCCTATTGTTTACGCTGCTTTAGGTACATCTATTTATTTTTACAAAAAAAATAATGACAATTACCAACGGTTTTTAGATGCACTGAAATTAGAATTAGCAGGTAAACCACACGAATTTCAAAATTTAGATGAAACAGGATTAGAAAGAGGAATTACAACATATAAAAAACAGCGTGATTTAGCATTGTTTGTTACAATAGGACTTTATGTACTTAATATATTAGAAGCAAATGTAGATGCACATTTACCAGATAAAAAATTAGATGATAGTTTATCTATTCAACCAAATATTTTTATGCTTCCTGATGTCAATCAAGTAAGTTATGGTTTAACTTTTAATATCAAATTTTAAAATGAAAATAGCACTTTTTGGTTACGGAAGAATGGGCAAAGAAATTGAAAAAATTGCCATAAAAAGAGGCCACACCGTTGTATTAAAAATTACATATGGCGAGGAAAAAAAAGACTTATCTAATGTAGATGTTGCTTTAGATTTTACGTATCCAAGTGCAGCTTTTGACAACGTAAAGTATTGCTTAGAAAACAATACGCCAATTGTTTCAGGTACAACAGGTTGGCTGGATGAATATGAGGATATTTCAGAAATTTGTAAATTGCATAATGGCACATTTCTACATGCTTCAAATTTTAGTTTAGGTGTTCATTTATTTTTTGAACTAAATAAACAATTAGCAAAATTAATGGCTGATTATTCCCAAATGTATGAGCCAAATATTACAGAAATTCACCATGTAAAAAAAATGGATGCGCCAAGTGGTACAGCAATATCTTTAACAGAACCAATTTTAGAAAATTTTAAGTTAGATAGATGGTATTTGGATATATTAAGAAAAGAAGAGGGCTTACCGATAATTGCTAAACGAATTGAAAATACACCAGGAACACATATTGTAGAATACGAATCGGACGTGGATATAATAGAAATTAAACATACTGCAAAAAACAGAAAAGGTTTTGCTTTAGGTGCAGTTATAGCTGCCGAATTTATACACAATAAAAAGGGCATCTTTACAATGAAAGATGTTTTATCTTTATAAAAAAACAAAAAATGGATATAGTTTTACTTATTAATATAATTGTAATTTCCTCCTTTGTAATAGGAGGCTTAATTTTTAGTAATTTATTTACAAAAGCTGGTAGACAAAAATGGGAAGCTTTTGTGCCAATTTATAACTATTTTATAGCAATTAAAATTATTGAAAGACCTTGGTGGTGGACAATATTACTATTTATTCCTGTTGTAGGAAACATTATGTTAATTGTAGTTACATACGAATTTTTACATGTATTTGGCTATCGTAAAAAACGATATACATTATTTGCATTTTTAAGTTTTGGTTTGTTTTTAGCTTATGTGAATTTTGATAAAAAAACCAAATATATTGGTCGTAATAACGAACAAATAGTTAAGAATGTTACCTCTTGGACTAGTGCTGTTCTTTTCGCAATTGTTGCTGCAACTATTGTACACACCTATTTTATGCGACCTTATGCAATTCCGACTTCATCACTAGAAAAATCCTTATTAGTTGGTGACTACTTATTTGTGAGTAAATTTCATTATGGAGCAAGAGTGCCAATAACACCCGTTGCTTTGCCAATGGTTCATGATTCTATTCCTAAAACTGGTTTGCCATCGTATTGGAATAAAATTAAATTGCCATATATGCGTTTGCCAGGTTTGCAAAAAATTAAACGAAACGATATCGTAGTTTTTAATTGGCCTGCCGATACCTTAAAGACAATGTGGGGAGACCACTCTGGAAAATTTACATATAAACCGCTAGATAAACAGACAAATTACGTTAAGCGCTGTGTTGCCATTGCAGGAGATACCATGGAAATTAAAAATGGTACAATTTACATCAACGGAAAAGAATCCATTATGCCAGATCGTGCAAAGCCACAATTTTTCTATGCTGTTACCGTAAAAGATTTTAATAAAATTAATGACTTATTAAAGACCTATAAAATTAAAGAAGCTAGACGAACTTACGACGGAAAAATTCTTTTAAACTTAGATGACGAAACTGCGAAAAGAGTTAAAAATAATCCGAATGTAATTGGTTTGGAAAAGCAAATTTCTCCTAAAGGAAAATATGACAAATCTATTTTTCCGCACGACGAAAGATACAAATGGTCTATTGATAATTTTGGACCAATTTACATGCCAAAAAAAGGAGAAACTATTACATTAACTGCAGATAACATTCCTTTTTATAGAGATGTCTTACGTCGTTATGAAGGTGTTAGTTTTGCTGAAAATGGTAATGAATTCTTTATAAATGGTAAAAAAACAGACACCTATACTTTTAAACAAGATTACTATTGGATGATGGGAGATAATCGTCAAAATTCATTAGATGCTAGATATTGGGGATACGTTCCGTTTGATCATGTAGTAGGAAAACCCGTGTTTATTTGGATGAGTTGGGATGGTAAAAGTCCACGATGGGAACGTTGGTTTACAACCGTTGGCGGAAGTGGAAAACCTGTTTCGTATTTATACTATTTTATTGGATTGGTTATTTTGTATTTAGGTTATAAAAACTTTATCAAGAAAAAAAAGGAGGAATAATTTGCTATTTCATCCAACATATTTTCCAACAATTTTGCAATATCAAAAAATGATAGAAGCAAAGGCTATTATTTTTGAAGTATCGGATAATTTTCAAAAACAAACCTACAGAAATAGATGCTATATTTATGGTGCAAATGGGAAACAACTTTTAAATGTTCCGATAGTTAAAGGTTCTAGCAAGCAAAAAACAAAAGATATAAAAATTAGCTATGCCGAAAATTGGCAAAAAGAACATTTAAAATCATTGGACTCGGCTTATAAATCCTCTCCATTTTACGAATTTTACATCGATGATATATTGCCATTTTTTACGAATAAAACAACTTTTTTACTCGATTTTAATATAAAAATATTCGAATTAGTAAATTCTTTATTACCAATTAAAATCTCCTATTCCAAATCTATAGAGTACCAAGTAAAAGTAAAGAATGATTATCGATTTTTAGTCCATGCAAAGCAAGAAACAGCTGCCATTTTACCAAAATATACGCAAGTATTTTCTGAAAAACATGGTTATATTAAAAATCTAAGTATTTTAGATTTACTTTTTAATGAAGGACCAAACGCAGTTCTATATTTAGAAAAAAACTTATATTATTATAAGAAGCGTTTAGAATAGTTCTATCTAAATAAAAAACAGAATATTTTTTCTTTAGATCAATATTAAAAATGAGTGTATCAATAGTATTTCTGTGAGATAAAATTAAAATGGAAAATTTTCACATCTTAAATTCAAGAGATAAATGCAACTTTTTCGAGGCTTAGAGATTAAATTTATTTTTTCAAAAGAAATGGAATAAATCCCTTATTCATGACAATGTTAAAGTTTGTTAATAATGCGTTAAGTAGCGTTAAAATTGAATTACAAAACAATATTTTTTATAATTTTGAGTATTATTTTAAATAAAAATACAATAGATATGAAAAAAATAGTAAGTTTAGTTTTCGTTTCCTTTTTGGGAGGAGTTGTATCCTTATCAGCATATTTGTTTTTTTTCAAGCAAAGTAATTCCGAAATTATCGTAGCTAATTCTAAGGATAAGACCGATTATTTTGTGCAAACAGTAAATACAAATACTTCAGCAAGTACAACTAGTACATTAAATATTGATTTTACTAAAGCGGCAGAAACTTCGGTAAATGCAGTTGTACATGTTAAAAACACAGCAATTCAAACCGTAGTTGATCCGTATGCACAGTTGTTTTATGGCAGACGAAATGCCAAAAGACAATATGCACAAGTTGGTACAGGTTCTGGTGTAATTATTTCAAAAGATGGGTATATTATTACAAACAATCACGTTATAAAAGGTGCAACAGATATTGAAATAACCCTAAATAACAAGAAAAAATATAAGGCAGAATTGATAGGAACAGATTCTAAAAGTGATATTGCTTTATTGAAAATTGATGCGACAAATTTACCTTTTTTAACTTTCGGAAATTCCGATTTTATAAAAGTTGGCGAATGGGTTTTAGCTGTTGGAAATCCGTATAATTTAACTTCAACAGTTACCGCAGGAATTGTAAGTGCAAAAGCACGAGATTTAGAAGGAAATTTAAAACAAGATTCATTTATTCAAACTGATGCTGCCGTAAATCCAGGAAATAGCGGAGGAGCTTTAGTAAATACAAGAGGTGAATTAATCGGTATTAATACTGCGATCTCATCAAAAACTGGTGCTTTTGTTGGTTATTCTTTTGCAGTTCCTTCGAATATTGCAAAAAAAGTAATTGAGGACTTATTGGAGTTTGGAAATGTGCAACATGCAATTTTAGGTGTTAACGGAGCAGAATTAAATGGTATTAACGCAAAAGGTTTGCACACTACTGTAACGGAAGGTTTTTATATCGGAAGTATAGAAAAAAAATCTGGTGCTGAAAAAGCAGGAATACAAAAAAAAGATATTATCATAGACATTGATGGTGTTAAAATTGCATCGTTTTCAGATTTAACAGGTTATATTGGTTCAAAAGAACCAAACGATGTAGTGGAAGTAACGGTTTTGCGAAATGAAAAAACACTAACTTTTAAAGTTACTTTAGATAAAAAAGAGTCGTATCATGCTAAAAATTTCGGGTTTAGTTTAAAAGATTTAACACGAAACGAATTAAAAAAATATCAAATTCGTTCTGGAGCAAAGATAACAACAATACAAAATGATGAATTGCTAAAATATGGCGTTTCGGAAGGATTTATTATTCTGAAAATAAATAATTTACCAATCGAAAATGCAGAACAAGCACAACAAATACTAAATAATAAAGCTTCTAATCGTGTTTTACGTATTGAAATGTTAAATCTTAACGGCGAATTAGAACGTTATATTTTTAGATAAGTTTGATTATACATGTTAGTTTTTTTAAAAGACCATCTAAAAAAGATGGTCTTTTGTTTTGGTCAATACAGAAATAGTTGTGCATTGCTAACGAAAGAGAATTTATAGTCGTAATATAATAAGCAATTCTATACCCTTTAGAATCACTTTAGATTTTTAATAATTCGTTTTGCCTCAATAATATGTTTTTCGGCATTTCGCATGCTGTTAAAAATAAAGACGACTTTCCCATTTTTATCAATAATATAGGTTACACGACCAGGAATAAAACCGCTAAATTTTGGTACACCAAATGCTTTTCGAACTTCTTTTTTTGTATCTGCTAGTAAGGTAAATGGTAAACGATATTTCTTGGCAAATTTTTTGTGTGACGATACCGAATCGCTACTAATACCAATTACTTTAGTATTTAAATCGGTAAATTCTTCAAAACTATCTCTAAACGAACAGGCTTCTTTTGTGCAACCAGGTGTGTCGTCTTTTGGATAAAAGTAAATTACTAACACAGATTTTCCAATATAATCATTTATTGAAAAATCAGTTCCATTTTGATCTTTTAAAGTAAAATTAGGAATTGTATCTCCAATTTTTA
>CAMZLT010000167.1 GCA_947311745.1 uncultured Flavobacteriaceae bacterium
ATTTAACCCGAAAAATTCATACATTTTCTATTACAAAGCCAAACTACCTGCTATAATTGAAAATGCTCAAAATTTATTTAGCTTAGAATTAGGCTACAATTATTTCACTAAAAAATCCCTGTGCTTCCCAATTCTATTGGTATTTTGACTTTTCATCACGAAAATCTATGAATTTTTCGGGATAAACTTTTTATTTCATCTAAAATTACGACACTAAGTTTTTACTTTTACGTATCAACACAATACTAATGTTTTCTACTCCATTTTAACACGAATACCTTTGCTATGACTTGAAAATTCTGGTGCATACATAGACTGAATAGTAGTTATTCCGTTACTAAAATTACCTTTGTTGTTTACACGTAAATCGTACTCAAAAACATAAACGCCTTTTGGTAAATTGTCTATAAAAAAGTTGGTTGCAGCATCTTTAGTACTTTCGTAATAACCGAAACCATCTTGCCACTTATATCTAGATAGTACATTTACAGGTTCAAATCCACTAGCACGCATATCTTTTAGATGAATGAATTCCATTTTTCTATCTACTTTTAATTCGATTCGTACAGTTACTAAATCGCCAAGTTTTAAAGTAGTTTTATCGGTAATTTCGGTTAATTCTTTACCGCGATCTCCGTTGGTTTTTACAAATAATTTTTTGGTTAATTGCAAAGGTGTTTTAGCAAAGGTGATTTTATCTAAATCCTCAAAATATTGCCAGTACATTGCTCCCCAAGCTATGCCTTCGTCCTCTTTTTTCAAGGTAACTTCTGCCATTTCTGGAGTGATTTCATTACTATCAAAACTCGTTTTAAAATAACCAGTACCTGCTTCCACTTTAGTGTTTTCTAATTCTAATGGATTGATAGTTTTATTTCCTATTTTTATGTTTACAAAATTAGTAGTTTCTATCCAATTTGTTCCTTGTAATAGTAAAGCATATACTGCTTCGGAAGTTGCTTTGGTTGTTTGCCAACGATTGGTTTGCTTGTTTTTTAACAACCAAATTTTTAAGTTATCTATATCTTTAGTATTGGTATTTGCATCTGCTAAATTTATTTCGGAAAAGGCTTCAATTAATAAAGCTTGTGTTTCGATTGGTGCTTGATACCAATAGTATGAAGCAGTGTTTTCTTTCCAATACATGCCAAGTTCGTTGCTTGTAATAGCATGTTCTTTTATCGAACGTAAAATGGCTTCCGCTTTAGCGTTATTATCGTTTCGTTTTGCCACTAATGCAAGTAAACCTTTGGTGTATAATTTATAATCAAACCAATTTTTGTATGCTTGTTTCGTGTAATAATCCATTGCTATTTTTGTTTTTTTATTCATCCTTTTATCTTTGAAAAAACTTCGTGTATATAAATAATGAATCTGAAAGTTACTTGGTTTATTTTTTTGTAAAAATAATTCTATTTCCTGTTCTTTATTTTTACTGTTTGCATATATTCTATTTGCTGTTTTAAGCAATTCATCATAATCGTTTACCATTTGCTTGTCTAAATAAGCAATGGCTTTGTTTAGCATATTTTGGAATTCCGTTTTAGCGGAAAGCATATTTTTATCTTTAAAAACTTGTAATTTATCTAAATGACCAATTCCTGAAACGATATATTGTGTAATGTATCTGTTTTCATAACGAGAGCCTTTAAACCATGGAAATCCTCCGCTAGACATTTGTATTTGTTTTAGTTTTTTAAGAGCCTTTTTTTGTTCGTTTTTCATTTTATGTAAATCGAAAAGTAAGGCAATTCGCTTTTTTTGTTCGGTTTCGGATTGTGCATCTCTAAGCCAAGGTGTTTCTTGAATAATAAGAGATTTTAACTCTTGGTTTTTTTCTAAATTACTTAATAAAGCATCGGAATTTTTCCATTGCTTAAATACATTTTGAATTTTAGGATTAGAATTTGCAATATAATTAGCCAAGGTATTTGCATAATATCGCGAAAAGGTTTGCTCTGCACATTCGTGAGGATATTCCATTAAATATGGCAGGGCTTGTACTGCATACCAAGCAGGATTAGAAGTAATTTCAAGGGTTAATTTGTGATTTTTTCTAGTTGCTGAAGTGGTATTTTTTAATTTATCTAAAGTAAATGTTTTGGTTTGATTAGAACGAATCCACATTGGTAATGTTTCGGTAACTAGCATTCGGTTGGTTAAAACAGGAAGCATATTTTGTTCGCCATCCGAAAAATTACCTGCTTTCGCTACAATTTTATATTGTACCGTTTGCACATCAAACGGAATATGTAATTTCCAAGAAACACTGGTATTTCCGTTAGCATCAACACTAAATTGTTTGGTGTTTTGTGTATTGCCTAAATTTACATCTATATTTTGGTTTGTAATCGCATCTACTAAGCTTAATTGTGCGTAACCATTTAGGTTTTTTGCACTAAGATTTGAAATTTTACTACTAAATACAATCGTATCACCTTGTCGTAAAAATCTCGGAGCATTTGGTAGTACCATTAGTTTTTTTTGTGTTACGGTTTCTAAAGATTTAATAGCAGAATGCAACTCTTTTGTGTGTGCTAATAGTTGTAATTTCCACTTGGTTAAACTTTCGGGAGTTGTAAAAGTAAAGCTAACATTTCCTTTTTCATCAGTACGCAAATGCGGAAAGAAAAAAGCCGTTTCATTAAAATTAGTTCGTGCTTTTATTTTATCTAATTTTAAACCTTTTTTTGTGGTAATAAGGATTACACCATTTTTAGCTTTTGCACCATACAAAGCAGTTGCACGAACTCCTTTTAAGGTACTCATAGTTAAAATGTCTTTTGGATTTATATCCGAAATATTTCCGTTTAAAATTACACCATCTACAATAATTAGAGCTTTACTATTAGCTGAAATAGAACTGTAACCTCTAATGGTTGTTGCATTTGTATCTGCATCCTCTTCGGCAATAGCAACTCCTGCAACTTTTCCTTGTAAAGCCATTGGAGCACTTTCTTCCATTGCTTCTTCTAAAACTTCAACACGTTCTAGTTTTCCAGATTTTTTAAATCTTTTTCTTCTACCTTGAGCAGTAACAACCACTTCCTCTAAAGCATCTCCAGATTCGGATAGCCAAACGTTTATAACATTATTTTTACCTACAATTGCCGTAGCTCCGTTATACGAAATATGTTCAAATACTAACACATCACCTTCTGTTGCTTCGATTTGATAATTACCATCAAAATCGGTAACGGTTCCTTTATTTTTTCCCTTTACGGAAACACTTATATCTGCTATTGAACCCATTTGGTCACTAACAGTACCTCTTACCAAGCCTTTTTTAAGATTTGCATCGTACGATTGCTCTACTTTGCTATTTTTAAGACTTTGTATATAACGTTTGTATTGGTAATAACTGTTTTGCAAACTAAATCCAAACCAATTTAACTTATCAAAATTTTGTTTTTGAACATACGAATAATTCGAATTTTTATTGAAAGCTCTAAAATTAATTGTACCAAATGCGTTTGCAGAACGATTGGATAAAATAGAACTATAATACGAATGTTGTATAGGATTAAAAGACCAATTATGTGCTTTAAACTGATCCAAACTTGCGTCATACATACTTGCAAGAATTTCGGCAACGGCTTTATCTCCTTTTGAACCTTTAATTTTAAACGACCAAGTTTGTTCTTGATTTGGTTGTAATTTATCTCTAAACGTTAGGGTTTCTATTTCTAAATCCGTTTTAGGATATGGCACATTTACGATTACACGACCTTGTTTGTAATAATTATAATTAGTTGTATTATAATGAATTACAAAACCTCCTAAATCACTATTTGTAACAGGAATCGATATATTTTTTATTTCATCGGAAAGTTTTATTACTTGCGTATCTACAATTTTTTTGTCTTTTTCTACATAAATCGTTACTGAAATATCTTTTGATGCAGAACCAATAGTTAGAACCACATTTTCGTTTGGTTTGTAGCTGTTTTTGTCGGTTTTTATAGTAAATAATTTGTTGTCTGAAACTTTTTTATCCTTATTAGAATATACAGTAAAGGTACTTTTATCGATAA
>CAMZLT010000168.1 GCA_947311745.1 uncultured Flavobacteriaceae bacterium
AAAAACACCAGACATATCGTTTTAATAATCGGATTTCTATTTCTGCTTAGCTTACCAACAATAGTGCAAATATTCAACTTGGAGTTTAAATATTTAGATAATGAAAATCGTAAAAAAACAGATCTCCCTAGTTTAAATTTTAAAAAACCACAATTTTTTGTTAGAAAATTCAAATCGTATTATCGCGATAATTTTGGTATGCGAAACACCTTGTTGCATTCCTATCTAAATTTAAAAAATACTATTTTGGAAGAAAGTCCGTTACCATCAAAAGTTATTATTGGTAAAGATAATTTTTTGTTCTTAGGAAATAGTTTTAGCAATACCGTAAACGAAAGTTTAGGCTTTGATTTGTTTAGTTTACAGGAATTACAAAAAATTGCAAAGACTACTTTAGAGAGAAAAAAATGGCTAAAAACGCAAAATATTAAATTTTATATTGCCGTAGCACCAAGTAAACACAGTATTTATTCTGAAAAATTACCATTTGATTTTCCAAAAATAAAAACCCGAAAAGAACAACTTTTAACCTATTTAAAAAACACAATAGACTTTGAAATTATAGATTTAGGAAAACAGTTCCAAAAACAAAAAACAAAAAACAGATTGTATTGTAGATATGACTCTCATTGGAATGATATTGGAGCTTTTTATGCTTCACAAACCTTATTAAATAGAATAAAATTAGATTTTGATATAAAAAATAGTTCTTTTTCAGATTACAAAATAGATTCCATAAAAAAGATAGGTGATATTTCAAAATTAATTAATTACAAAAAAGATGTACAGCTCATTTTAAAACCTACTTTTTTAAAAAACTACCAACTAGATTCCATTCCTAAATACTATAAAAACACAAATATTTACGAGTCTAGATACACAAACAATACTAAAAAATTTAAAATATTACTATTTAGAGATTCTTTTTCAAGTGCTTTAAAACCATTTTTGAATGAATCGTTTAACCAAACAACCTATATTTGGTCGCATAAATTTGACGAAGAACTAATCAAAAAAGAAAAACCAGATATCGTTGTTATAGAATATACTGAAAGGTATTTAGAAAGATGCTTAGATTAATAATATTTAACTTAATATTGCGTTAGTTTTAGAGTAAAATTTAAAGATGAAAAAAATACTGTTTTTTGTAACAATTTTTAGTGCCATTTTCGGTTATACGCAAGTAGATTATAGCGATAAATGGGAAGGTTTCTTTTCGTATAATAACGTAAAAGATTTTGTAAAAGTAGAACAGAAAATATATGCAATTACAGATAATGCAGTATTTATTTACGATATAAATACTGGTGAAAGTGAAAAAATATCATCTATTCAAGGACTTTCTGGTGAACAAACCTCTGCTGTTTTTTACGATACCGATTACAAGCGTTTAGTTATTGGTTACGAAAACGGATTGGTAGAAATCGTAAATGAAAACGGAAGTATTACTGTTGCAGACGATATTAAACGATTAAATATTGCTGGTTCAAAACGAATTAATCACATTTCAAAATACCAAAACCGACTTTTTGTAGCAACTCCGTTTGCAATAATTGAATATAATATTGAAAATTTAGAATTTGGCGATACTTTTTATATCGGAACAGCATCTTCAACCGTTAATATAAACCAAACTTTAGTATTTAACAATACCATTTTTGCAGCAACCGAAAACGGTATTTATACTGCAGATGTTACACATCCATACTTAATTGATTTTAATAATTGGCAACAACCTATAGGAAATTTTACTGGAAATTTCACAGCTCTTACTGTATTTAACAACGAAGTATATGCTTCTAAAAATAATTCACTATATCGTTTAACGAGTGCAAATACTATTCAGTTTGTGCAAAATTTTAACGGAAATATTATAAATTTAAACCATTCCGATGACTATTTAACGGTTACTACACAAAACAAATCGTATATTTTAAATACAACTTTAACTCTTTTAGATACTGCAAATTCGTTTGGCGAATACAATTTTAAATTAAAAAATTCGTATGCCGAAAATGGGGTTGTATATTTGGCTACAAATAAATACGGAATACTTTCTAGATTAGTAAACGATACAGAATATTTAGAAATTCATCCAGAAGGTCCTTTGTATAACGAAATATATTCCATTGATGTAAACAAAGGTAATTTATGGGTTGTTTATGGAGCAGCAGATTATGCAACTTATAACCTTACAGGTACTCGAAAGGGGTTTAGCCATTATAATGGCGAAACTTGGATTAATATAAGATATCCAGATATTGGCTTTGAAGCAGTAGATTTATTAAACGTTGCTATTGACCCTTTTCATGAAAATAGAGTCTTTATTAGCTCTAATAGAAACGGTTTACTAGAAATAGAAAACAACATAATTACAAACCACTATGATCATACAAATTCACCTTTAGAAATTTGGTCAGGAGCAAGTCCAAGTTTTTTACCAAATGGTATTCTATTGACAAGTTCTGCATTTGATAAACAAGGTAATTTGTGGGTTTCTAATGCTTTTTCTAACGATAGAATTAATAAATTAAGCACACAAAATGTTTGGACAACCTATAGTTTTGGTACTGTTATTCCTGTTTCTGATAAAAACGGATTAGGAGATGTTGTTATTGATAATTCAGGAAATAAATGGTTGGGTTCTAGAAGTTTCGGAGCTTTAGTATTTAACGAAAATGGCGAAAAAAGTGCAGCATTAACCACCGAAATAGGAAAAGGAGAATTACCAGACGATATGGTACGATCTATTGCAGTAGATAAAAATAATACTATTTGGATTGGTACAATTCGTGGATTTAGAACTTTTAACGGCATTAGTCGTGTTTTTGAAGAGGAAATTCCAAAAACAAGACCAGTATTAATAAAATTAGAAGGAGCAACAGGCGACGAACAGGCACAAATTGTATTAGGCGAACAATCTATAAATGCTATCGCAGTAGATGGAGCAGATAACAAATGGTTTGGTACAAATACTAGTGGTGTTTTAGGTACAAATCCTACAGCAAAAAAAGAATTATACCTATTTAACAAAGATAATTCACCTTTACCATCTAACAAAATCAATAAAATTAAAGTAGATAACAGCAACGGTAAAGTATATTTTGCCACAGATAACGGTTTAGTTGCTTTTAAAAGTGAAGTCGCTCCGTTTAGCGATACGTTAGGTGAAACCTATGCATATCCAAACCCATCTACAAAAGAAAATGAATTCATAACTATTGATGGTAGAAACGGTACGCATTTGCCAAGAGGAACAAATGTAAAAATACTAGATAGTGCAGGTTATTTAGTTTACGAAACCAATGTGGTAGAAGGACAAGAACTAAAAGGAGGAAAAGTAACTTGGAACAAACGCAACCTTGCAGGAACAAAAGTTGCTTCAGGTGTGTATATAATTTTGTTAACGCTACCAGATAAAAGCGAAACTTCTAGCACAAAAGTTGCTATTATAAGATAACCACAATGCTTGTAACAACAAAAGCAATTGTACTGAGTACAATTAAATACCAAGACAATAGTTTAATTGTAAAATGCTATACACAGCAAGGTTTAAAAACCTATTTTTTAAAAGGAATTTTATCTAAAAAAAACAAAAATAAAAAACTGCAAATAGCGTATTTTCAAAAATTTTCCTTACTTGAAATCATAGCAAAACACAACGATAAAGGAAACCTAAATTACATAAAAGAAGCAACGGTTTTTAAACCATTACACGCAATCCATTCAAACATTTATAAAAGCACTATTGCCTTGTTTTTATCTGAAATATTAAGCTTAGTTATAAAGGAAGAAGAAGGCGACGAACTCCTTTATCAATACCTTGAAAATGCCTTAATTTGGTTAGATAAAAATCAAAATATTGCTAATTTCCATCTCGTATTTTTGCTAAACCTAACTAAATATTTAGGATTTTATCCTAGCAAACCTAAAAGAACGGATTTGTTTTTTCATTTAAAAGAAGGAATTTTCACTAGAAACAAGCCAATTTCAGACTATATTTCAGACGAAAAATTAACCCGTTTTAAAACTCTGTTTGGTATAAATTTTGATGCAATAAATACAATTAACCTAAAACCAACCGAACGACAAGAATTATTACAAATTATTATAAACTATTTTAGTTTACATTTGCCCGAATTTTACAAACCA
>CAMZLT010000169.1 GCA_947311745.1 uncultured Flavobacteriaceae bacterium
AATCCAAAAAATCTTGCAAAAAACCTTGTAGCAAAAGATAATACAATTGCAATACGAATAGTAACCAAAGGTTTTGTGTATGATTTACTTAACGAATTTAAAAAACCCATAGTTTCTACTTCGGCAAACGTTTCAGGCGAACCAACACCAAAGGATTTTAAAAGCATTTCAAAAACTATTATTAAAAATGTAGATTATGTTGTTTCTTTGCAAAATCAAATTAACACAGAAAAAGCATCTACTATTATTAAATTAATAGATGATGAAATTCAATTTTTACGAAAATAATGAATAACAGCACCTATAAAGACGCACTAAAAAACGAAGTCTTTACCTATATAACCAAAGCAGCTACACAATTAAAGTTAGAAACGTATGTAATTGGAGGTTTTGTACGTGATTTTTTATTGCAACGAAACAATAAAAAAGATATCGATATTGTTGCAGTTGCTAGCGGAATTGAACTTGCAAAAAAAGTAGCATCTTTATTACCAACAAAACCAAAAGTGCAAATCTTTAAAACTTACGGAACAGCAATGCTTCGTTATAACGATACCGAAATTGAATTTGTAGGAGCAAGAAAGGAGTCTTATTCAGAAAATAGTAGAAACCCAAATGTAGAATCTGGTAGCTTAAAAGACGACCAAAACCGACGTGATTTTACCATAAATGCCATGGCTTTTAGCTTAAACGAAGGTAATTTTGGCGAATTACTAGATCCATTTAATGGTATAAGCGATTTACAAAACAAAAGTATTCGTACGCCTTTAAATCCAGATATTACCTATTCCGATGATCCGTTGCGGATGCTTCGTGCTATACGATTTGCAAGTCAGTTACAATTTAAAATTGAAATAGAATCACTTCAATCTATAACTAAAAATGCAAAAAGATTAGAAATAATAACCAAAGAAAGAATTGTAACCGAATTGAATAAAATTTTACTAAGTCCAAAACCATCTATAGGATTACAATTGCTTTTTAAAACCAAATTATTACATCAAATTTTACCAGAATTGGTAGCCTTACAAGGTGTAGAATACGAGCAAGGACAAGGGCATAAAGATAATTTTTACCATACTTTAGAAGTAGTAGATAATATTTCTGAGAATACCGATAATTTATGGTTACGATGGTCTGCATTGTTACACGATATAGGTAAAGCACCAACCAAACGATTTGAAAAAGGAAACGGCTGGACATTTCACGGACACGAATTTGTAGGTTCAAAAATGGTATATAAAATTTTTAAACGCTTAAAAATGCCATTGAATGAAAAAATGAAATATGTACAGAAAATAGTATTGCTTAGTTCTAGACCAATTGTAATTGCTCAAGAAGTAAACGATTCTGCTGTAAGGCGTTTAATTTTTGATGCAGGAGAGGATTTAGAGGATTTGTTAATCCATTGTGAAGCGGATATAACTACCAAAAACAAAGAGAAAAAGAAGCGATATTTAAATAATTTTAAACTCGTTCGTGAGAAAGTAAAAGAAGTAGAAGCACGAGATAAAATCCGAAATTTTCAACCACCAATATCTGGCGAATTAATTATGAAAACTTTTAATTTAAAACCTTGTAGAGAAATAGGAACGATTAAAGAAGCTATAAAAAATGCTATTTTAGATGGTAAAATAAAAAACGAATACAACGCTTGTTACGACTTTATGTTAAAAAAAGGAGAGTCTTTGGGGTTAACCACCACTAACAATTCGCATTAATTCCGCAGATATAATTGCACCAAGTGTACCAACTGCATAGCCTAAAACTGCTAATAATACACCAACCGTAGCTAACGAAGGATGAAAAGCCGAAGCTACAATAGGAGCAGAGGCTGCACCTCCAACATTTGCTTGACTACCAACAGCCAAGAAAAAATACGGAGCTTTTATTAATTTAGCAACTCCTATTAATAAAATTGCATGAATAAACATCCAAATTACACCAATAAAAATCAAACCAACATTATCAAAAATCATACTTAAATCCATTTTCATACCAATACTGGCAACTAAAATGTAAATAAAAACACTTCCAATTTTACTTGCTCCAGCACCTTCTAAATTTTTCGCTTTTGTAAAAGATAGTAAAACGGCAATTATAGTAGAAATACTAATCACCCAAAAAAAGCTAGAACTTAAAAATGTAAACGAATTTCGTAAAGTTTCACTTTCTATATTTCCAACAAAATTTTTAAAGAAGTTACTTAAAAAATTACCTGAAAAATGAGCAAAACTAACCGTTCCGAAAGCAATTGCTGCCATAATTATGTAATCTGTTGTTGTTGGGTTTCGTTCTATTTTAGTGCTAAATTTAGACATTTTTTCTTTTAAAGATTCAATTGCAGAGGTGTCTGCTTTTAACCATTTATCGATTTTTTTAGTTTTTCCAATACCAATAAGTAATATTGCCATCCATATATTAGCAACCACAATATCTACAAAAACCATTCCTCCGTAAAGTTTTTGGTTGTAGCCATACACTTCTAACATGGCTGTTTGGTTTGCTCCGCCACCAATCCACGAACCAGCAAGAGTTGCTAATCCTCGCCAAACTGCATCAGGACCAGCTCCACCAATAGCTTCAGGATAAACCATGGAAATTAAAAATATTGCAATCGGACCACCAATAATAATACCAATTGTACCAGTAAAAAACATAATTAATGCTTTAGGACCTAAATTAAAAACCGATTTCAAATCTAAACTTAAAGTCATTAAAACTAATGCAGCTGGTAATAGATATCTACTAGACATATAATATAAACTAGAACTATGTTCTATAATTCCTTTTTCGCTTTCGGTTTGCCATTCAGGAGCGATAATACCAAAAGTTGTTAGAACAGCAGGTAACATATATGCTAAAAATAAGCCAGGAACGATTTTATAAAACGCATTAAAAAAACCTTTTTTAATTGCCGAAGTGTAAAAAATAACACCTAAACACAACATTAATAAACCAAAAACAACAGTGTCATTGGTAATGAAAGGCTCTTTTAGTAATTCCGTAGTTTCTTGCATTGGATTAATTTTTTGCTAAGATAAAATTTTGTTTGTATTTATGTTTAAAAACGATGTATCTTTTTCTTTTTTCTTTTTTATAAAAAATATACTTTTGCAAATGCAAGAAAAGGTACTTATTTTAGATTTTGGTTCGCAATTTACACAACTAATTGCACGACGAGTTAGAGAATTAAATATTTATAGCGAAATTTTTCCGTATAACAGTGAGAATTTTAATGTAGATGATTACAAGGCAATTATCCTTTCGGGAAGTCCTTGTTCGGTAACAGGAAACGATGTATTACATCCAGATTTAAGTCATATAAAGGGCAAAAAACCATTGTTGGCAATATGTTATGGTGCTCAATATCTAGCTCAATTTTTTGGCGGAAAAGTTGGCAATTCTAATTCTCGTGAATATGGTAGGGCAAATTTATCTTATATTGAAAAAAATAATTCCCTTTTTAAAGGTGTGAAAAAAGATTCGCAAGTTTGGATGAGCCATAGCGATACCATTTTAAAATTACCTGAAAATGCTAAAAAAATAGCAAGTACCAAAGATGTAGAAAATGCAGGTTTTGTAATAGAAAACGAACAAACCTATGCAATTCAGTTTCATCCTGAAGTATATCATTCCACAGATGGAAAAAAAGTATTAGAAAATTTTTTAGTACATATTGCAAAAATTTCGCAAACTTGGACACCAAATGCCTTTGTTGAAACAACCGTTAATAAGCTGCAAAAAATTATTGGTACCGATAAAGTAGTATTAGGTCTTTCAGGAGGAGTAGATTCTACCGTTGCAGCAGTTTTATTGGATAAAGCAATAGGAAAGCAATTATATTGTATTTTTGTAGATAATGGTTTGTTGCGAAAAAATGAATTTAAAAATGTATTGCAACAATACGAAAATATGGGTTTAAACGTTACTGGTGTAGATGCTTCGGCACGCTTTTTGTCTGCTTTAAAAGGGATAAGCGATCCAGAATTGAAACGAAAAGCAATTGGTAAGACTTTTATAGATGTTTTTGATGATGAAGCTCATAAGATAGAAAATGTAAAATGGTTAGCTCAAGGCACAATTTATCCTGATGTAATCGAATCAGTTTCAGTTGACGGAGGACCATCAGCAACAATAAAATCCCATCATAATGTTGGTGGTTTACCAGATTATATGAAATTGAAAATTGTAGAACCATTGCGAATGATTTTTAAAGACGAAGTGCGACGTGTGGGGAAAAGCTTAGGGATTGATAAAACTTTGTTAGGACGACACCCTTTTCCTGGTCCAGGTTTAGGAATTCGTATTTTAGGCGATATAACTAAAGAAAAAGTAAGCATCTTACAAGAAGTTGACTCAATTTTTATACATTCGCTACGAAAATGGAATTTGTACGATGCAGTTTGGCAAGCAGGAGCAATGTTGCTTCCTGTAAATTCTGTAGGAGTAATGG
>CAMZLT010000170.1 GCA_947311745.1 uncultured Flavobacteriaceae bacterium
AAGGATTGGAATTAGACACAAGCATACCAATCAAAAATAGAAACCAAGTAATAACCGAACTGCAAAATTTAATCCATACTTTTAAAGTAAGCGATACAAATTCCGCTAACGGTTTTTTTGGCTATACAAATTACGATGCTGTACAGTATTTTGAATCCATAGATTTTAAAACACCCAAATCAAAAGCACACCAAACACCTGAAATGTATTATGCTTTATTCAAATATGTAATTCAAATTGATCATTTTAAAAATGAATTAACTATTCTTGAAAATCTGTTAGACAATCAAAAATCTACCATTGATACTATTGTAAATTTAGTTCAAAATACTACATACCCAAAATATAAATTTCAATTAAATGGAAGTGAAAACAGTACAATTACAGACACCGAATTTAAAGAATTTGTAAAAAAAGGAAAAGAACACTGCCAAAAAGGAGATGTTTTTCAAATAGTACTATCTAGACAATTTTCGCAAAAATTTAAAGGTGATGAATTTAACGTCTATCGTGCTTTACGCTCTATAAACCCTTCTCCTTATCTATTTTATTTTGATTTTGGCAATTTTAAATTATTCGGTTCATCACCAGAAGCTCAACTAAAAACAAGTAACGGAAAAGCAATTATCAATCCAATTGCAGGAACGTTTAAACGAACAGGAAAAGATATTGAGGACAAAAAACTAGCCGAAAAACTAGCTAAAGACCCAAAGGAAAATGCCGAACATACTATGCTTGTAGATTTGGCTCGTAACGATTTAAGTCGCCACGGAAAAAATGTAACCGTAAAAACATACAAAGAAACGCAATTTTACAGTCATGTTATTCATTTAGTTTCCGAAGTAGAAGCCGATTTAAAACATAAAGAGGATGCTCTACAAGTCTTTGCTGACACATTTCCTGCTGGCACACTTTCTGGAGCTCCAAAATACAAAGCCATGCAATTAATCGATACATACGAAAAACACCAACGTGGATTTTACGGTGGTGCAATTGGTGTTTTTGATTTTAAAGGAAATATAAATCATGCAATTACTATTCGTAGTTTTTTAAGCAAAAAAAACACCTTATATTTTCAAGCTGGAGCTGGAATTGTAGTCAGTTCTAACCAAGAAAATGAATTACAAGAAGTAAACAATAAATTAGGTGCTTTAAAAAAAGCATTAACCTTAGCTGAAAACATATAACCATGAACAATAAAGTATTAGTTTTAGACAATTACGATTCGTTTACCTACAATATTATACATTATATTGAGGAATTAAATTTTGAAGTAGATGTCTTTAGAAATGATCAAATTAGTATTCAAGAAATTGAAAAATACAACACTATAATCCTTTCTCCTGGGCCTGGATTACCAAAAGATGCTGGTATATTAAAACAAGTTATTCAAAAATACGCTGCTTCAAAAAAAATACTTGGTATTTGCCTTGGTATGCAAGCAATTGGCGAAGTTTTCAATGGAAAATTACATAACCTAAAAAATGTCTATCACGGTGTTGCAACGGCTATTACTGTAACCGATAAAAACGATTTACTATATAAAAATTTACCCGAAAGTTTTAAAGTCGGGCGTTATCATAGTTGGGTAATTGATTCTAAAAATTTCCCGAAAGATTTACGAATTACTGCAACGGATAAAAACGGACAAATAATGTCGTTAACACATAAAAATCACCAAGTGTATGGTGTACAATACCATCCTGAATCTATCCTTACAGAATACGGAAAAGAACTATTAAAAAACTTTTTAAATACGTAATAATGAAACAAGTACTAAATCAACTTTTTGAACATAAAAACCTTAGCGAACAAGATGCGTACAATATATTACTACAAATTGGTAAAGGCGATTTTAACACTTCGCAAATTGCAGCATTTTTAACGGTATTTCTTATGCGAAATATTTCGGTACAAGAATTAAAAGGGTTTAGAAATGCACTACTTGACCTTTGCTTAAAAGTAGATTTTTCAGAATTTAACACTATTGATGTTTGCGGAACTGGTGGTGATGGCAAAAACACATTCAATATTTCTACACTATCTGCCTTTGTAGTTGCTGGTGCTGGTTATAAAGTAGCTAAACATGGTAATTATGGCGTCTCCTCCTCTTGCGGTTCGTCAAATGTATTAGAATATTTAGGCTATACGTTTACCAATAATCAAGATGCTTTAAAAAAACAAGTAAACGATACTAATTTTTGCATGATGCACGCTCCTTTATTTCATCCTGCAATGAAAAATGTCGCTCCAATACGTAAAGAATTAGGTATAAAAACCTTTTTTAATATGCTTGGACCGATTGTAAATCCTAGTTTTCCTAAAAATCAATTAACAGGAGTTTACAACTTAGAAATTGCACGTATTTATAACTATTTACTACAAAATTCGGATAAAAAATACACCATTCTACACAGTTTAAGTGGTTATGATGAAATTTCTTTAACAGGAAATTTTAAAACGATTTCTAATACTGGCGAACAACTTTTGAATCCTGAAAATATCGGATTTAAAAAGTTAAACGAACAAGATATTTTTGGTGGAAATACCATAGAATCCAATGCCAAAATTTTTGTTAATGTTCTTAAAAACGAATCTACAGAAGCACAGCAAAATGTAGTATTATCTAATGCTGCCTTTGCAATAAAAGTTTTTGAACCAACAAAAAGCATAGAAACTTGTATAGAAATTGCTAAAAAATCTATCCTTGACGGAAAAGCATACAAAGTACTAAAAAAGGTAACTTCTTAATTTAAAAAGAAATGACAATACTAGAAAAGATAACCGTTCACAAAAAAAAGGAAGTAAAAAAATTAAAACGAGAAAAACCTATGGAACAATTAAAAAAATCCGTTTTTTTTAACAGAGAATGCTACTCGCTTTATCAAAGCATAAAAAACACCAACGGTATAATTGCGGAATTTAAACGAAAATCGCCTTCAAAAGGTATTATAAATGATACTGCATCTATTGAAAACGTTGTAAAAGGCTACCAAAACGCAAAAGTTGCCGCAATTTCCATATTAACCGATTCGTATTTTTTTGGAGGAGCAGATTCCGATTTAATCGAAGCAAAAAAACACGTAAATATTCCGATTTTACGAAAAGATTTTATAGTAAACAGCTATCAAATTTACCAAGCAAAAGCAATTGGTGCGGATGCAATATTACTTATTGCTGCCATTTTAACATCCTCAGAAATTAAAGAATTTACAAGTTTAGCTCATAATTTAGGTATGGCTGTTTTATTTGAAGTACATACACAAATAGAATTAGAAAAATATACTTCCGAAATTAAAATTGTCGGTATAAACAATCGTAATTTGAATACTTTTGAAGTAGATTTCCAAAATTCTATAAAATTAAGTGAGCTACTACCAAAAAACACCTTGAAAATTGCCGAAAGTGGCATTAGCGATCCTAAAAACATAAAAATGCTTAAAAATCATGGTTTTGATGGCTTTTTAATTGGTGAGAATTTTATGAAATCAAAAAATCCTACTATCGCCTGTAAAGAATTTATCCAAAAAATTAACTAATGAAAATTAAAGTCTGTGGTATGCGAGATACCGAAAACATAAAAGAATTAATTGCAATACAACCTGATTTTATCGGTTTTATTTTTCATGAAAAATCACCTAGAAACGTTTCGGAAAAATTAGATATAAACATACCAAAAACAATTAAAAAAGTTGGTGTGTTTGTAGATAAATCAAATGATTTTATTACAAAAAAAACAAATACTTTTAAATTAGACTACATCCAACTACACGGAAAAGAAACTCCAATTTTTTGTACTAAATTAAACAAAAAAGGGTTTAAAATAATCAAAGCCTTCCGTATTAAAACGGATTTTAATTTCGACATAACAAAAGCATACGAAAATAGTTGTGATTATTTTATTTTTGATGCCTTTGGTAAATATGCTGGAGGAAATGGCATTACATTTAATTGGAATATATTACAAAATTACCACGGAAACACACCTTTTTTACTAAGCGGAGGAATAAACAAAACACTAACTGAGTCAATAAAAAAATTCAAACACCCTAAATATATTGGCATCGACATAAACAGTGGTTTTGAAATAGCTCCTGCTAAAAAAAACATTACAGAAATAACAGAATTTAAACAAAAAATAAACAGCTAATTATGAAATATCAAGCAACAGAAAACGGATTTTATGGTGAATTTGGCGGTGCTTTCATACCAGAAATGCTTTACCATAATGTACAAGAATTAAAAGAAAATTATCTCAAAATAATAGATTCTGAAGTGTTTCAAAAAGAATTCAAAAATCTTTTAAAAGATTATGTAGGACGACCAACTCCGTTATATTTTGCAAAAAGATTATCTAAAAAATACCAAACCAATATTTTTTTAAAAAGAGAGGATTTAAACCACACAGGAGCTCATAAAATAAACAATACCATTGGTCAAATTTTAGTTGCCAAACAAATGGGCAAAAAACGCATTATTGCCGAAACTGGCGCTGGTCAGCATGGCGTTGCAACGGCAACAGTTTGTGCCTTAATGAACCTAGAATGCATCGTATATATGGGTGAAATTGATATCAAAAGACAAGCTCCGAATGTTGCTCGTATGAAAATGCTTGGAGCAACCGTTAGACCTGCAACATCAGGAAGCAAAACCTTAAAAGATGCTACAAATGAAGCTATTAGAGATTGGATTGCCAATCCACAAGACACGTATTATTTAATTGGATCCGTAGTTGGACCTCATCCATATCCTGATATGGTTGCTCGTTTTCAGGCTATAATAAGTAAAGAAATGAAAGCACAACTTTTAGAAAAAACTGGACGTGATTATCCTGACAAAATCATTGCTTGTGTTGGCGGCGGTTCAAATGCTGCTGGTGCTTTTTATCATTATTTAGATAACACTAAAGTGGAATTAATTGCCGTTGAAGCTAACGGATTAGGTGTGCAAACAAATAAAACAGCAGCAACAACACAAGTAGGAAATCAAGGTATAATCCATGGTAGCATGACCTTATTAATGCAAAATAAAGAAGGACAAATTACCGAACCATACTCTATTTCTGCTGGTTTAGATTATCCTGGCGTTGGACCATTACACGCACATTTATTTAAAAGCAAACGTGCTGGTTTCTTAGGTGCAACCGACAAAGAAGCTTTAGATGCTGCTTTTGAACTAACCAAACTTGAAGGTATTATTCCTGCTTTAGAATCTGCTCATGCTTTAGCTGCTCTCAATAAAATTACATGTAATGCTAACGAAAATATTGTAGTAAACCTTTCTGGTCGTGGCGATAAAGATATGGAAACTTTTATGAGTTATGAATTATGAGTTATGAGTTATGAGTTATGAGTTATGAGTTAATATTAATTAAAAAATGAAACAATGAAAAATGTATTTAAAAATAAAAAAAACGTATTAAACATTTACGTTACAGCTGGTTATCCAAAATTAAATGACACGATACTTATCTCACAAGAATTAGAAAAAAATGGTGTAGATATTATAGAAATTGGTATGCCTTTTTCCGATCCTCTTGCTGATGGTCCAACGATACAAAGCAGCAGCCAAATTGCAATTAAAAATGGTATTACCATAGATATTATATTCCAACAGATTATCGAAATTAGAAAAACAGTTACAATTCCTATTATACTAATGGGTTATTACAATCAGGTTTTACAATACGGAACGGATTCTTTTTTTAAAAAGGCAAAAAAAGTTGGTGTAAATGGCTTTATAATTCCGGATTTACCTTTGGATATTTACCAAAAAAAACATCAAAAAATAGTAACCGAATTAAATTTGAACATGATTTTTCTAGTTACACCACAAACTAGCGACAACCGAATTAAAACTTTAGATGCAGTTAGTAACGGATTTCTATATATTGTTTCCTCATTTGCAATTACTGGTTCTAAAAAGGATATCCAAAAAAACCAAATAAGCTATTTTGAACACCTAAAAAGTCTAAAACTAAAAAACCCAAAACTCATTGGCTTTGGTATCCACAACAAAGCTACCTATACAACTGCCTGTAAATATGCAGAAGGAGCAATTATTGGTAGTGCTTTTATCAAAGTAATAAGTAATAAAAATCAAGATTTAAAAACAAGCATTAAACCATTTATTGAGGGCATTTTGATTTCCTAATATTTATTAAAAATTTCTTGAAATTGAATGGCGGTTTTACCAAGCCATTCAAAGTATTCAGTCCATTTTTTTTCGTTTTTAAAGTCGCCTTTTGTTTTTTTCTTAATTCTACTTGCTTTTTTTGTAGGCAATTCCATCCACTCCAAACCAGTCAACATATTATCAATTTCATTTTTATGATTATAAAATTGTTCAAAAGTTTTTTTTGAGTTAGGGATATATATTTCACAAGCCAATTCTTTTTTTTGTGAATTAATTGTCAATCCTATATGACAGTCGGTTCTTCCAAAACTCAAATCGTACCAATGTTGAGGATTTGCTTTTCTCAATCTCAAATTAAAATTATTTTCGGTTGCATACTGTTTAAAATTATCCCAAAATTTAAGCTGTAATAATTTTGTCTCTGTTAATGCTGATTTTTGAACAGATCTTTTTACAGATTTTGTCCAATTATTTGGTTTTGAAATTATATGAAATTTTGGTGCTGGTTCTGAATTACCTATTTTCCAAACTTCCATTCTAATTGCAAAAAAATTTATCTTTTCGCCTGTATTCTCATTCAACCAATCAATAGCTTGTTGGTGTTCTTCTAAAACATCTTTAACAATCCATATTATTATTTCAGCATCTAGTCCTGATGCATAAGTAATGAGTTTTCCCAAGTGATCATGATCGGTTCGTTCTAATTGATTTTCTATAATCACTTTTCTATCTGCACTCAATTCTTCGGCAAAAATATCTACATTAAAACGACCTACATTATACTCCGTATCAATTAATGATAATTCAATATCAATTTCTTCACTTAACAATTCCATATTTTCTGGTTTTGCTAACCATTTAGTGAAATTTGTTGCTTCATGCCTCCAAATTTCTCTTAAATCTACCTGTTCAATCCTTCCTAAGTTCATTATTACTATTTTTTAATTTGCAATTAAAATTACCCAACTACTCATAAGCAGGTAAACGAATATCATATTTTTTCTTACTTGCATTATTCAGCTTATTTTCTCGTAACCAAGGATTTAAAATTTTGAATTCTTTATAATTAAGGTTGTATCGTTTTGCAAAATTCGCAATATTGGTAATTACAGAATCTACCTCAACGGTATAGGTTGGTCGGTTTAAATATAAATCTTGCTTTTCAAAAATAAAGCCGTATTTTTTAGGATGCAACAGTATTTCCTTTGCTGCAATAATTCTAAAAACATAACGAGATGTTTCCTCGCCAAGTAATAAATCATAATACGAAGTTACTTGTTGTCTTTCTAATTGTCTGCTTATTCCTGCTCGACCTGCATTGTATGAAGCTGCAACTAAAGACCAACTATGAAATTTATCATACGCTTTATTAAAATATTTACACGCAACTTCCGTTGCTTTTTCTAAATTAAAGCGTTCATCTACATTAGTATTAACTTCCAAGCCATTTTCACGAGCCGTACTTTTTAAAATTTGCCAAACACCCTTTGCTCCTGCTGGTGATGTCGCATTTGTCAAACCACTTTCAATCAAAGCTAAGTATTTAAAATCGGTTGGTATGCCATTTTTTGCAAGTATCGGTTCAATAATTGGAAAATATTTATTTGCTCGTTTTATGTATAACAAAGCGTTGGATTGCCAATAGGTATTTACTAATAATTCTCTATCCATTCGTTCATAAACATCTGGTATTTCGGTAGGAACACGTTCGCCTGCAAAAGATAAATTTGTTGGCATTTTTAAAGCCTTTATTTCGTAAGTTTCTGCTACATTTTTTTGTGTATTTACAACTTGTTTATGCATTTTTTCTACTTTAAACGTTGGTTGTTGTACTGCACGAATAAAAAATCCGCTTAATACAATTACACTTAATAATACGATAATTTTACTTGCTCTTGTCATAGGTTTCTTTTTTTAAAAAGGACTTTTAAAATTTTTAAAATCAATTCCTTTTTGGTCTTTTTCGGATATAACAAATTCTTTATTTATCCAATTAATATTTAATGTTTTATCTAAAGGATTTATAGACACTTCGCTTTTAGCGTGGTAATAATTACTACATTTATAGCTAAAAATAGTATTTTTTTTCAAGGAAATAAATCCGTGAGCAAATCCTTTTGGTACAAATAATTGTTTTTTATTCTTTGCCGTTAATTTTACAGCAAAATACTTGCCATAAGTTGGTTGGTCTTTACGTAAATCTACAATTACATCTAAAACGGCTCCTCTTACAACACTTACTAACTTATCTTGTGCGTAAGGTGGTTTTTGAAAATGTAATCCTCTTAACACATTTTTTTTAGATTTTGACTGGTTATCTTGTACAAAACTAGCATTCAAAAAGGTGTATTTTTCAGCATTAAAAGTTTCCATAAAAAAACCTCTTTCATCTTTAAATATTTTAGGTGTAATCACATAAACATCTGCAAATATTGTCTTTTCAATTTTCATATTAATCAAATGTAATAACTTCTTGTAAAATTTTAGTGATTTTTTTTGCTTTATTTAAAATCATCACATGCGTTCCGTCTTCAACAACAACTGCATTACTAATATTTTTTAGTGGAAATATTTTATCCGAATCGCCATGAATATGAATAATTTTATCGGTATCTAAAGTTTGTTTCCAATGTAACACGTTATAAATTGCCCAAGTTAAATAGGTTTTATCTCTTACCGAAAGATATTTTTTATACAATTCTGCTCTTTTTTTAGCAAAATCACCAAAAGCATATTTTGCAAAATGTTCTATATTGGCTAAAACAGAGATTGGTGTTAATTTATATGCTTTAGTATTTCTAATTACTTGTAATCTTTTTGGTAATTCACTTTCGTGTTTAACACTAGATATAATTATTACTTGCTTTGGATGTATATATTTTAGCATTTCTTGTACGATTATTCCTCCAAAAGAAACACCTATAAGCACAGCATTATCTTTAACGTCTAAGCACAATCGTTTTACATAATCATCTAAAGATTCGTTTTTTGTTTTAGGAAGTAACCATTCTAAATAATGGATTTGATAACTGTCTTTTGGCAAATCTAAATATTCAAAAATAGCAGAACTTGCTGCTAATCCAGGCATAAAATATACGTCTATTTTTGTATTCACTAGTGTTTTATTTTAGATAAAGTTAATATATAAATTAAAAAATAATTCTTGCTAAATAACCGTCCATATCGTCTTGTAAAACACATCTACATTGTAAATTACATTTTTCTGCAAGTAATTGTAATGTGTTAAAATCTACGTATAGCCAGTCAAAAGCTAAACCTTTTTTGCCGCTATATTCCATCACGAAAGTAGTTTCACCGTAATATTTTTTACTTACGTCAATATTATAATTTCCATATTCATCTTCGTACAAATATTTAACATCCGTAGAATCCAACAATATTTGTCCGTTTTCATTTAAAAGAGTACTTAAATGTTGTAAAAAATGAGTTAATTTGTCTAAAGTGCCACACATTCCTGCTCCGTTCATTAGTAACAAAATGGTATCATATTTTTGATTTTTTAATTCCCAAATATTTTGTAAAGCTATATTTTTTAAGCCTCTTTTTTTACAAACCTCTACTGCTCCTTTAGATATATCAATAGCAAAAACATTTTTATTTTGATTTTGTAAATACAAACTATGGCTACCAGAACCACAACCGACATCGAGTATTTTTCCGTTTGCAAGTTTCAGGGCTTCTTGCTCTAATTTAGGCATTTTGTCAAAATTGCGAAATAAATATGGCAATGGATATATATCTTCACCACCTATTGTAGAATAGGTTTTAATATCCTCAAGGTATTTTCCGTTTTGGTAATCTAATAAAGCTTCTCCGTAAATATCCATTTGCAAATTATTCACCAATACTACCAAGTTCTACACCTTCAGAGTACGCAACTTGAATATTATTTTTATGAAATGCAGCTTTGATATTTTCGTAACAAGCAAAAGTTACTTCCCAAAAATCATCTGGATTTACATAAGGACGTACTGCTATTTGGATAGAATGGCTATCGTAACCTTCTATTCCGATTTCAATTTCTGGGTTTGGCAAAATTTTATCGATTGGTTTTAAACTGTCTAAAATAATTTCTTTTACCTTTGGATAACTTTCGGAATATGGCATTGTAATATCAATTTCTAAACGTATCACATCTTTTTTAGAGTAATTGGTAATTACCTCGGCAGTTGCTTTTGAATTCGGAATAATTAAGGTTTTATTTCCTGGCGTTATTACTGTTGTGGTAAAGATTCCTATTTCCGAAACTTTACCAAATTTTCCGTCAATATCAATCCAATCGTCTACTTTAAAAGGTTTTAAGGTTAAAACTAACAAACCAGATGCCAAATTACCCAAACTTCCTTGAAGCGACAAACCAATTGCAAGTACCGAAGCTCCGATAATAGTTGCAAAAACACCTAAATCCACACCTAAAATTCCTGCTGCAGCAAGTATTACCGCAACCTTCATAATAATACTAATCATCGATGCTATAAAAGGCTTTATTGTTGCAGATAAACCACTTTTATCCAAAGCAATACTCAATAATTTTTCAATTTTATGAATCACTTTAAAACCAATCCATAAAGTTAAAATTGCCCCTATAAAACTTGGTGCGTAGGTTACAATTTTATCTTGTGCTTGTTCTAGATATTTGCTAAGTTTACTTGTATCCATTTTAGATAATTTATTTTTTGCAAAAGTATGAAATATTAGTTAAAAATTAGCTGTCCTGAATAATGTTCTTGCACATCGACAAATAAAGGGTGGTTAAAACTAACAACATCACCTATCGAAAAAATTTCACCAGCGATTTTATCTAAAGGATGTACTAATATATCATTAGTAGATTTTTGAATAACTTGCACTTTATTTGCCAATAAATTTTCTCCTTCAAAACGAGAACTACCAGAATAAAAGCCTACTTGCAACCTATTAGTCGTTCCTTCTAACTTAAAAACCGAATTTCCGTTAGCAACAATATTAATACGATTTGTTGCGACTTTCAAATCAAAATCACCAATATTTAAAGCATCGGTTTGTGTATTATCTTCGGAAATTAAAGTCATTTGTGGATAGCTTAAAATACC
>CAMZLT010000171.1 GCA_947311745.1 uncultured Flavobacteriaceae bacterium
CTAATGAATTGTATAAGGATAGTTTGTTGATTATTAAATTTCCATTATTTTGAATGTGAATGCTATTTGCAGCAGGATTTGGAAAAATGCTTATTTGATTTTCTAAATTGTTTTCAGAAACACTCGCCAAAGCATCACACGCTGCTTGATTGTTTACAAAGGTGCTTGTTGCATCTACATAAGATGTCCAGTTTGCTGTGCTCCAAGTAGCATCATCTACTATAATACAAGTAAGGTTTGGGTTGTTTTCAACTTCAAAATCATCATCATCAATATTCGTGTTGTTTCCATTTTTTACATTTAAATTGGCTAATTGATTATCTGAACACGACAAATCCGTTAAAACCGTATTATTAGAAACATCTAAACTGGTTATTTGGTTATCTGAACACGACAAATTCGTTAAAACCGTATTATTAGAAACATCTAAATTAGTTAATTGATTATATGAACAAAATAAAGACGTTAAAGCCGTATTATTAGAAACATCTAAACTGGTTAATGCATTACCGTCACAAGATAAAGACGTTAAAGCCGTATTATTAGAAACATCTAAACTGGTTAATTCATTATATGAACACGATAATGAAAGTAATGCAGTATTATTAGAAACATCTAAATTGGTTAATTGATTAAATCTACACCACAAAGTAGTTAAAGCCGTATTATTAGAAACATCTAAACTGGTTAGTTGGTTAGAATAACACCGCAAGATAGTTAAAGCCGTATTATTAGAAACATCTAAATTAGTTAATTGATTACTTGAACAAGATAAAGACGTTAAAGCCGTATTATTAACATATAAATTAGTTAATTGATTATTTGAACAAGATAAAGACGTTAAAGCCGTATTATTAGAAACATCTAAACTGGTTAATTGGTTATTAATACAATAAAGTTGATAAATATTGGTAAATGCTTCAATACCTGTTAAATCTGAAGTATTTAAACCCGAAACACTAATACCACCTGTATAATTAGTTGCTTCGCTAGTTTGAATTTCTGCATCGTTATTCGTGTTGATATAACTATTCGCTACCAAATACGCTTTAAAATTAGCATCTGGTATATTGATAATCTGAGCATTAGAAAATGTGTAAAAGAATAATGCGATGGAAAATAGTAATATTTTTTTCATAGTGTTTTTATTTATTAATGATTATTTTTTTAGTGATTGTTTGTTTGTTGCTATTTAGTTTTACCAAATACATTCCGTTAGATAAATCACTTACGTCAATGCTGTTTTGAATGCCTTTAGATTGATAGATTAATTTACCAAGCATTGTATAGATACTAATTGCATCTATTACGTAACCTGCATCATTTTGAATAGTAAATTGCTCTTTTACAGGATTTGGATAAATATTAAAAGCGTTTTCTAAATCAAATGGATTAACAGATAAAGTACAGTTTTCGCTAAAGCTTGTCGTAGCATCAATATTTGTCCAGTTTGCAGTGCTCCAAGCGGCATCATCTACATTAATACAGGTTAAATTAGGGTTGCCATAACTTATAAAATTATTATCGGAAATATTTGTATTATTACCATTTCTCATATCCAAATCGGTTAATGGAGGATTTCCATTACAATATAACCCTAATAATGAAGTGTTTGCACTAAAATCTAAGCTTGAAAAAGAATTAAAACTACAATGTACTATTTCTAAAAGATTGTTTAAACTTACATCAATAGCAGAAAATTGGTTGTATGATATACCTAATACTGTTAAATTTAAATTAGTACTTAAATCAATACTTGACAGTAAGTTCTTACTAATTAACAACTCGGTTAATGCTGTATTTACACTTAAATCTATATTGCTTATCTGATTATCATAAGCTCTTAAAATAGCTAAAGAAGTATTTTGACTAAGATTTAAAGAAGTTATTTGATTGTAACTACAGTTTAATTCTTCTAAAACGGTATTTTGAGTAAGATTTAATGAGCTTAATTGGTTATTAGCACAATGCAAAACTGTAAGTGCTACAAAGTCTTCAATCCCTGTTAAATCAGTAATATTTTTATTACTAACACTTAAATTTGTAATGGAATTGATGCTGTTTGTAGCCACATAATCATCTAAAGTATTGTCATAACCTAAATCTATTAAAGCTTGTTCAAAATTATCATCAGGTACGTACGTAGTAGTTATATTCCCGCAATCATCGCTAAAGCTTGCAATAGGATCAATAGCTAATGTCCAATTGGTTTGAGAATTGCTCCAAGCCACATCATCTACTTCAATGCAAATTAAATTAGGATTTCCCCAAATACGAATAGCCATATTGGTGTTGTTTCCATTTTTAAGTATTAGATTTGTTAAATTGTTATTTTCTACCCAAAAATAGGTTATTGCTGAGTTTGGTGTAATATCAATAGAACCCAATTGGTTGCCACTAGCTATATAATTGGTTAAAACCGAGTTATTGCCTATATTAATATTTGTTAATTGATTATTTTCGCAATACAACAATAATAGATTTGTATTGTTCGACAAATCTAAATTAGTTAACAAATTATTTTTGCAATATAACTTAGTTAAACCTGTATTTTGTGTTAAATTTAAATTCGTTAATTGGTTGTCTTCACAATACAATCTTGACAAGGCTGTATTATTTCCTAAGATTAAACTTGTTAGTTGATTGGCATTACATCCTACTACTTCTAAAGCTAAATTTTGACTTATATCTAGAGTAGTTAATTGGTTCTCTCCACAAGCAATAGAGGTTAGTGTTGTATTATTTGAAACATCTAAATTGGTTAATTGGTTAGCATTACAAGTAAAAGAGGTTAATGCTGTATTTTGACTAATATCTAAATTAGTTAATTGGTTAGCACTACAAATAAAAGAGGTTAATGCTGTATTTTGACTAACATCTATACTATTAAGCATATTAAAACTACAATTTAACCAAGTTAAAGCAGTATTTTGAGTTAAATTTATACTTGTTAATTGATTGTTGTTACACGCCAGTGAGTATAAATCAGTATTTTGAGTTAAATTTATACTTGTTAATTGATTGTTATTACACACCAATTGATATAGAGCTGAAAAATCTTCAATACCTGTTAAATCTGCAATATTTTTATTTGAAATATCTAAATTTGTAACTCCTGAAATATTAGCAGTAGGCACATAATTATCTAATGCACCGCTATCATATCCTAAATCAATCAAGGCTTGTTCAAAATTATCGTCAGGTACGTAGGTAATATTACAATCGGTAGCAAAGTAAGATTGTGTGTCAATATTAGTCCAATTGGCTGTACTCCAAGTTACATTATCTACATTAATACAGTTTAAATTAGGATTTCCTGTAGCAAAAAAACCTGTGAGTATGGTGTTGTTTCCATTCGCCAGATCTAAACTTTCCAAAGAGTTATTTGATGTACTAAAAAAAGTTATCGAAGGACTATTTGTTATGTCTAAAGCGACTATTTGGTTTGAACTACAATTTATACTGGTTAAATTTGTATTATTCAATAAGTTTAGAACACTTATTTGGTTAATTCTACAATCTAAAACAGTTAAAGCAGTATTTTGCGAAACATCTAAAGCCGTTAATTGATTTTGTTTACAATTCAAATTAGTCAAAGCCGTGTTTTGAGATAAATCAATATTCGTTAATTGTGTGTTTTGACAATTCAAATTGGTCAATGCTGTATTTTGAGAAACATCTAAACTTCCAAGAGGATTACTATTACAAGTCAAGTTAGTTAATGCCGTATTTTGACTAATGTCTAAACTGCTTAATTGATTGCTATTACATTGTAAATTCGTTAAAGCTGTAAACCCTTCAATTCCTGTTAAATCGGCAATAGATTTGTTGGAAACATCTAAACTGGTAACGGTATTAATATTAGTAGTTAATACATAATTATTTAATACGGTATCGTACCCTAAATCTATTAAAGCTTGTTCAAAATTATCATCAGGAACATAGGTTGAATTACAATCTTCACTAAAATACATTTGTGCATCATAGCCAAAATGCCAAGAACTTGTGCTATAAGCTACATCATCTACCTCAATACAAAATAAGTTTGGATTTCCGTTTACTCTAAACCCTGTACTTGTAGTTATAGCTGCATTGTTTCCATTTTTGAAATTTAATTCGGTTAATTGATTATTTTGACAGTTTAAAGAGTACATTGAAGTGTTTAAACTTAAATCTAAAGACGTTATTTGATTGTCTTTACAGTTTAAATTTTGTAAAGCGGTATTTTGCGATACATTTAATGAGGTTAATAAATTATTTTCACAACGCAAGTTATCAAGATTATTATTATTACTCACATCAAGACTGGTTAATTGATTATTTCTACAGAATAAATCAGTTAAATGAAG
>CAMZLT010000172.1 GCA_947311745.1 uncultured Flavobacteriaceae bacterium
AAAGTCATTTCGTATAACGAATTGTCTAAAACAAACATAATGCCTTTTGATAAAATTATTCTCTCTCCTGGTCCTTTAACCCCCATAAACTATACCAAAACCACACAACTTGTTGCTACATATTACCAAACAAAACCGATTTTAGGAATTTGTTTAGGACACCAATTATTAAGCGAGTTTTTTGGTTGTACACTCTACAATTTAAAACAAGTAAAACACGGAGTTGTTTCCGAAATAACCATAGATAAAAAATCTAGTTTATATAAAAATTTACCATCAAAATCACTTGTTGGTTTATACCATTCTTGGGCTGTTTCTGACAATAATTTCTCAAAAGAATTAAAAATTACGGCAAAAAGTACCGATAATTTAATAATGAGCATGGAACACAATAAATATCCCATTTTTGGTATTCAATACCATTTGGAATCTTTTTTAACCAAATACGGAAGGCAAATTCTTGAAAATTTTATACAATTATAGATGACTGATTTAGAAAAATTTTCTAAAAAATTAAATACATGGACAAAAAATGGCATTCCGTATTTATTTATAGTAGATTTTGAAATGAAAAATCCGATAGCATACAAGTTATCTGAATTGGAAAGAGAAAACATCTACTACTCTATCGCCGATAAAGGCAACTTTCCTGAGAAAAAAAAAGAATTTTTGGATACTTCTATTTTGGTAAATCCTATTACAAAAAAAGAGTATAAAAAAGGGTTTGAAGCTGTAAAAAAGGAAATTTTATTGGGTAATTCCTATTTGTTAAATTTAACCTTTTCTAATAAAATTAGTTTTAAAAATCCGATTAATTTATTAGATGTTTTAGCACTAGCAAAAGCAAAATATAAATTATATTATAAAGACAAATTTATTTCGTTTACACCAGAATCTTTCATTAAAATTAAAAAAAACACCATTTATACGTTTCCTATGAAAGGAACAATAGACGCTTCCGTTTTAAACGCAAAAAATGTTTTATTAAACGATAAAAAAGAAAGCGAAGAACATAATACAATTGTTGATTTATTACGCAATGACTTGGCAATTATATCGGAAAACATAAAAATAAATCGTTTTAAATACATTGATGAAATTGAGACTAAAAAGGGTAAAATATTGCAAATGAGTTCGGAAATTCAAGGGAATTTACCAGGTAATTGGAAAGAAAATTTTGGTGATATTTTAGTAAAATTGCTTCCAGCAGGTTCTATTTGTGGTGCTCCGAAACAAAAAACCGTAGAAATTATAAAACAAACTGAAACACATAAAAGAAAATATTATACTGGTGTTTTTGGTGTTTTTGATGGAAAAAATATAGATTCTGCTGTTTTGATTCGGTTTATAGAAAAAAACAAAAACGGATTTAGTTATAAATCTGGAGGAGGAATTACCTATCAAAGCAGCATTGACAAAGAATACACAGAATTATTACAAAAAATATATATACCTATTTAATATCTTAATTTTTTAATTTTGTAATAAATATTACAAAAAAGTTAAATTCTTATTCTATTTTTGATTTGTTTTAACAAATAAAACTATATTCGTATAACGAAATTAACAAATATGAAAACAATAATAACGGGAACAGGTTCGTATATACCTACAACAGTAAAAAGAAATGCAGATTTTTTAGATGCCACCTTTTACAACGAAAAGAACACACTTTTTCCTAACTCTAATGAGATTATCATTAAAAAATTTAAAGCAATTACTGGTATCGAAGAAAGACGATATTTAAAACCCGAAATGAATAGTAGTGATATGGCTATTATTGCTGCAAATATTGCTATTAAGGAATCTGGTATTGATAAAGAATCCTTAGACTACATTATTGTTGCTCAAAATTTTGGAGATATTTCGTACGGAAGTGATCAAAGTGATTTTTTACCTAGTGTAGCTTCCAAAATAAAATATGGTTTAGGTATTGAGAACCCAAATTGTGTTGGCTATGATGTAGTTTTTGGTTGCCCAGGCTGGATTCAAGGACTTATCCAAGCAAATATTTATATAAAAAGTGGTGAAGCTAAAAAATGTTTGGTTATTGGTACGGAAACTTTAGCAAGAGTTGTAGATCCCTATGATAGAGATTCCATGATTTATGCAGATGGTGCTGGTGCTGTTGTGGTAGAGGGAAGTGAATCAGATACAGATTCTAACGGAATTTTGAGTACTGCTGCACAAACTTTTACTAAAGAGGAAGCCTTTTATTTGTTTTATGGGAAATCTTTCAATCCAAATGTTGCACAAAATATAAATTATATTAAAATGCACGGTCGTAAAATATACGAATTTGCACTAACAAATGTACCTAAAGCTATGAAAATTGCCTTGGATAAAAGTGGTGTTTCCATTGATGATGTTTCAAAAGTATTGATTCATCAAGCTAATGAAAAAATGGATGAAGCGATTGTTGCACGTTTTTATAAACTATACAATAAAGAAATGCCTAAAGGTATTATGCCAATGACAATAAACAAATATGGTAATAGTTCTGTAGCAACTGTCCCTACTTTATTAGACGAAATACGCAAAGAAAATTTAGAAAACCATCAAATAAACAAAGGTGATATTTTACTTTTCGCTTCGGTTGGTGCTGGTATGAATATTAATGCCGTTGTGTATAAATATTAATAATCACCTAAAGTTTCTGGGTTTTGCTGCAAAGCACTCTCTAATTGTTCAT
>CAMZLT010000173.1 GCA_947311745.1 uncultured Flavobacteriaceae bacterium
AATATAGAATAATGAAAAGGGTATATGCTATTTTTTTCATAAGGTGTAAAATTTAGTTTCAAATATACTAAAAAATAAAAAAGGATACTGAAAAGTATCCTTTTTTATAATTTATTTGGATTAATTAAATCTGTAACCTATTGTAAATCTAGCTGTGAGATCAATGCCAATTTCTATTTCTTCATTGTAGTCAGAATTGGAATCGATATATTCTCTTTTTTCAGAAAAAGGACGACCTAAGCCAAACGCAGTTTCGATTAAAAATCCAGAATCAAAAGTCCATTTTTTTCCAAATTCTACTCCTCCTGCAAAAATATTTGATTTGTAATCTCCTCCTGATGTTGGATCTGTATATTTTATATTTAGTGTTTCCTGTCTAAGATATAATGCTCCATACCAACCATCTCCTCCTTCAAATGGAGAAAAATAATACTTACCTAAGATTTTAAATCCCGAACCAGATTGTTTTGCATCACCTCCATCAATTGCGTATAGTCCAGTAGCTTTACCAAATGTGATGCCAACACTTGCTTCAACACCAAAAACATCGGATACAATGTATTCTGCTGAAATGTCAGGTTTTCCAAAAATAGCTCCTAAAGGATTAATTTTAGCTTCAATTTGTCCTTGTGCATTAGAATTAAAACTGAAACTGATTAGCATTACGGCAAAAAATAATTTTTTCATAATTTTAAATTTAATATGGTTATTGTTTACAAAGATATATAAATATATCATAACGTTAAATATTTGAGATATTGTATAAGCAAAAAAAGGTTGCCAACGGCAACCTTTTTTATACAAAATTTAAAAAATTATTAGTTAAATTTATATCCTAAAGATACGGATAAAACTGAATTTTTAATTGTAACATCATTTGAGTCAGCTATGTTAGATAAACCAATGTTGTATCTTAAGTCAAAAAACATACCGCTTTCTAATTCGTATGCAGCACCTAAATTTACACCAAAATCAATACCTTTCATACTATCTTTAATGTCATTACCGTCAGATTTAGCAGACATTAGGAAGCCAATTTGTGGACCAGCTAATAAGCTAATACCTTCAGAAACTTCATATTTACCCATTAAAGGTAAATTTAAATAGCTTAAGTTCATTTTGTAATCAACATCATAAGAGTTTCCTCCTCCTAAATCTTCTGAATATTTGATGTGTGTTCCTTGTGCAGAATATACTAATTCTGGTTGGAAAGAAAACTCATCAGAAATTTCAAATTCAGCAACTGCTCCTACATGAAAAGAAGTTAAGGCTTTGTTGTTGTCAGTGTCTCCTGTTAAATTAGCTAGGTTTAAACCTGCTTTTGCTCCAAAAGTTTGTGCGCTAACACTTGTCATAGCAAATACTGCAATTATAGCAGCAAAAAATAATTTTTTCATGATTTTAATTTTTTATATGGTTATTTTAATATTTAGGCAAAGATACGATAAAATACTATTTAATCTGTTATGTTTTTTTTTTTTTTAACTTATATTAAATAGTTTACTTTTGCATATATTATCAAGTGTTTACAAATAGGTGTTTTATTAGTTGATACCATTTAAAACAATAAAAAAATATGAAATGGCATAACGCAATAAACGATTATAGAAATTACTTAAAATTAGAAAGAAGTCTTTCGGATAATTCTATTGCTAGTTATACTCGCGATATAAAAAAACTAATGCGTTATTTAGAGGATAATAAAATTAGTGTTTCGCCAATTAATATTGATAGTGAGCAGATAAAAGAATTTATTTATCATGTTTCTAAAAGCTTAAATCCTAGATCGCAATCTAGATTAATTTCAGGTTTAAAAAGTTTTTTTACTTATTTAATTTTTGAGGATTATCGAAAAGCAAATCCTTTAGAGCTTATAGAATCACCAAAAATAGGTAGAAAATTACCAGATACAATTTCAACAGATGAAATTGATTTGATTATTGCTCAAATTGATTTGTCGCATCCGCAAGGCGAACGTAATAGAACTATTTTAGAAACTTTATATAGTTGCGGACTTCGTGTAACGGAATTAATAACTTTACGGATTTCCGATTTATTTTTTGAGGAAGGCTTTATACGCGTCATAGGAAAGGGTAATAAAGAACGTTTTGTGCCAATTAATTCACAAACACAAAAATATATTAGACTTTATATCGAGCAAATTCGTGTACATATAAACACACAAAAAAGTTTTGAGGATACCTTGTTTTTAAACCGTCGTGGAAAGCAATTAACTAGAAATATGATTTTTATGATTATTAAAGAACTTGCCATTAAAGCTGGTATCTCTAAAAAAATAAGTCCACATACTTTTAGGCATTCGTTTGCAACACATTTATTAGAAAACGGAGCAGATTTACACGCAATACAACAAATGCTTGGACATGAAAGCATTACTACAACCGAAATTTATGTACATGTAGATAGAAGTTTTCTTAAAAATGTAATGGAACAATTTCATCCAAGGAGGTAAAAAAATAATATCTACCTTTTAAAAACCATCGACAACAGTACATAAAACAGTATTATTATCGGAATAGCTACAAATTTTAACAAAATAATTAATAACAAGCTTATTGCTAAAAAAGAAAATACTAGTTTATTTTCAGAAAGGCTAAAATTTTTAAATTTTAAAGAAAATAATGGAATGTTAGCATTCATTAAAATACTCAATAAAATAGTTATAGCGATTAATACATATTTGTTTTCAAAAATATGTAAAGCAAAATCCCAAGATCCATACGATTGTATTAACGGAATGGATAATACAACCAAACTCATTGCAGGTGTTGGTAAACCAATAAAAGAGGAAGTTTGTCTGGCATCAATATTAAAATTTGCCAAGCGATATCCTGAAGCTAAAGCTAATAATAAACCAAAAAATGGAAAAAAATATATGGTTTTATCATCTATCGGAATCCATGAGCCAACTGTTGTGTGTAAAGTTTCTGCCCAAATTGCAGAATTATTAGAATCCCCTAACAACTTATACATAATCATTGCAGGAGCAACACCACTAGTAACCACATCTGCAAGAGAGTCTAATTGTTTTCCTAACTCGCCAGAAACGTTTAAGAGTCTAGCAAAAAAACCATCAAAAAAATCAAATAAGATACCTAATAGTATAAAAAATGCAGCAAAAGTTACATCGCCTTTTAAAGCAAAAATAGTTGCTACTAATCCTGAAAATAAATTTGCTAAAGTTATTAAATTTGGAATATGCTTTTTGATAGTTGTACGTTTTATTATTGTTGGGTAAAAATACTATAATTTACTTTTTTAAGTAATTTTTTTAAAAAAAAATTATAAAAAAGCTTTTACTTCGTGTTTTAAAAATGCCAAAGCTGTTTCCGATGGGTTTTGGGTTTTCATTACTTCTTTAATAATTTGTTCTCGTAATTTATTTGCATCTGTTATGGTTTCGTTTTCCGAAAGTTCCCTAACTATTTGGATGCTTCTATTTTTTGCCTGTACAACAACGCTCCATGCCTGTTCCGAAATGTATATTTGTTGTGTTATGTTGTGCTCAAATTCTTGTTCAATAGTATGAATTAGCGACATAGCATAGGCTTGTTTGTTTTCGTTTTTTGCAGCAATTCGTGTTACTAGTTTGCTTAATGACATACGCTCTAAAAATAAAGTTAGCCTTTCGTAAGCTTGTAATTTTAAATTAGTTGTATGTTTTTTACCTTCTTTTAGTAGTTTGAATTTTTCTAAATTAGTATCGCTTTTTGTGTATTCTTTAAAAAAATACCAAGCAACAAGTCCGCTAACAAGCGATGGTAAAGTATAGTATAACGAGCTGAATAATAATTCTTTGTCCATAATGTATTAAAAAATATTTACTTCTGTTTCTAAAGTAATTCCGAATTTAGTAGTTACTTCCTTTTTAATTTTATCTGCCAAATTTAGTATTTCTACTCCTGTAGCATTTCCGTAATTTACTAAAACTAAAGCTTGTTTTTCATGCACACCAGCATCGCCATTTTTTTTACCCTTAAACTCACATTGTTCTATTAACCAACCAGCAGGAATTTTGTAGTTATCGGAATCTATTTCATAAAACGGAAGTTCTTTGTTGTCTTTTTGTATTTTAGTAAAAACCGTTTTTGAAACTATCGGGTTTTTAAAAAAACTACCACTATTACCAAGTTCTTTTGGATTTGGTAATTTTTCACTTCGGATAGCAATAACAATATCCGAAATATCTTTAATACTAGGTTTTTTTATTTTTTTGGCTTCTAACTGAGTTTTTATTGCTCCGTAATCGGAATGTATTGTGTGATTTTGTTTGGTTAGTTTAAAAACAACGCTAGTAATAATGTATTTCCCTTTTTCTTCCTTTTTAAAAATGGAATTACGATAACCAAAATTACACGCATCGGTTTTAAAAACTTTTTTGGTTAGTTTTTCAATATCTAAGCAGTTTACGGTTGTAATTACATCTTTTACTTCTACACCATACGCACCGATATTTTGTATCGGACTTGCACCAACGTTACCAGGAATTAAGGATAAATTTTCAATTCCACCATAATTTTTATCCACACACCAAAGTACAAAATTATGCCAATTTTCACTAGTATTTACTTTTACAAAAACATGCTCGTTGGTTTCTTTTACAACTTGTTTGCCTGTGATGTTTAGCTTAACTACTAATTTTTCTATATCTTTTGTTAAAAGCATATTACTTCCTCCGTTAAGGATAAAAATATTTTTATGGTGTGCTAGAATTTTTTTTAATTCTTTAGGTGTTTGTACTTCTACAAACTGTTTTGCTAAAACCGAAACACCAAAAGTATTGTAGTTTTTTAAATTTACGTTTTGTTGTATTTTCATAATTGCAAAAATGCGAAAATTAAGTTATTCCTCCTCTTTATTTTTTATAAAATGATAGTTTATCGTAATATCTGAATTTTTTTCTATATCATTTTCTGGAATTGGTGGTGGTGGTGGAATGTAATTTCCGTTTTCGTCAAACCTATTATCAAAATCATCTTTTACATAATCGGGTTTTTGCCAATCGTATTGAAATGGTTTAGGAATGGTTTTTCGATAAAAAATTGCAAATAGAATTCCGATAATAAAACCAGAAGTATGTCCTTCCCAAGAAATGGATTCTTTAATAGGAAATAGATACCAAACCATGCTTCCGTAGAGAAAAATAACCATTAAAGAAACGGCTGTTAGGCGATAATATTTACTAAAAATTCCGCTAAAAAAAATGAAAGAGAATAGTAAGTACACAATACCACTTGCACCAATATGATAGGATTCTCTACCTATAAACCAAGTTAATAATCCTAGTAAAAAAGTACCAAAAAAGAATACTTTGTACGCAATTTTTCGGTAAAAATAGAATAAGGTAAGACTTAGTACAAAAAGCGGAACGGAGTTGTTAAACAAGTGTTTTAAATCGGCATGTAAAAAAGGTGAAATAAAGATGCCTCGTAAACCAATTAATGATTTAGGATACAAGCCATATTTTACAAAATTATAGCCAAAAGTGGTTTCAAACCAAAAAACAAGCCATAAAGACAGTACAAAATACAATGGAAATGCAAGTGTTTCTATACTAAAAGTAAACAGATTGTTTTTTTCTGGTGTTTTCATTGTGGCAAAATATTCAAAAATTAATCCAAATGCAAAATACGGTTATATTGGCAGATTATTTTATAAAAAGAAGTATTTTTGTCGTATGATTGTACCTTTAGCAGAGCGAATACGTCCAAAAACTTTAGACGAATATATTTCGCAAGAGCATCTTGTTGGTAAAAACGGAACACTAACCAAACATATTAAAAGTGGTGTGCTACCAAGTTTGATATTTTGGGGGCCTCCAGGAATTGGTAAGACTACGCTTTCTAATATTATTGCAAACGAATCCGATCGTCCGTTTTATAGTTTAAGTGCTATAAATTCTGGAGTTAAAGATGTGCGTGAAGTTATTGAAAAGGCTAAAAATAGTGGTGGATTATTTACTACTAAAAATCCTATTTTATTTATCGATGAGATTCATAGATTTAGTAAGTCGCAACAAGATTCGTTACTTGGAGCTGTTGAGAAAGGTTGGGTTACACTTATTGGAGCAACTACTGAAAACCCAAGTTTTGAAGTAATACCTGCTTTGTTGTCAAGATGTCAAGTTTATACTTTACACAGTTTTACAAAAAAGGATTTATTGACATTGTTAGATCGTGCAATTACAAAAGATACGTATTTACGTAAAAAGGAAATTGTTTTGCAAGAAACCGATTTGTTATTGCAGTATTCTGGAGGTGATGCACGAAAATTATTAAATATTTTTGAGCTATTGGTAAATTCTGTTTCCGAACCAATTGTAGTAACAAATGATTTGGTGCAAAAAAACATTCAGAAAAATTTAGCTAGATACGATAAAACAGGCGAACAACATTACGATATTATTTCGGCATTTATAAAATCTATTCGTGGTTCCGATCCAAATGCAGCTTTGTATTGGTTGGCAAGAATGTTGGTTGGAGGTGAGGATGTGAAGTTTATTGCACGTAGGATGCTAATTTTAGCTTCCGAGGATATTGGTAATGCCAATCCTACGGCTTTGATTATGGCAAACAATACCTTTCAAGCAGTTTCGGTTATTGGTAATCCAGAATCGAGAATTATTTTGAGTCAATG
>CAMZLT010000174.1 GCA_947311745.1 uncultured Flavobacteriaceae bacterium
CGTGGCAACCACGATTTCACGACCGTATAATCCGCAACGAAAACGAATTAAACCGAATACGAAAATATATCCGCGAAAATCCCGCGAAATGGTATCGTGATAGGAATAATGGTGATGATTTGTGGTTGTGATGGATGACAGACGTTTTGCAAAACGTTTGTACAAAAATTTTTAATTTTGGGTTAAGAATTTATACTTCTTTAAAAATATTTTACAAGATAATTTACCTTAAAAAAAGGAAGGTAAATCGTGTTTTCAGCTTTTGTATCGTAAAATTCAGAACCTTTGGAAATATATGTACCAATACTAAAATCAATATTTTTATAGATATAACCAATATTAATATTTGTAGCGAAATAATTAAAATTGTTAGCTCCACTAATAAATCTAGGTGTACCATCTAAATTATATGAAGTTTGCGTTGTTTCGTAAAATGATGAACCTGAATTCATTAATGAAAAACCATATTCAATAAAAAGGTATTTGTCGTAATCTAATTCAAATTGTTTCTCGATAAATATTTTAAAATCAGACAACAAACCATTTACCGATTTTTTGATTTCCTCATCATCTTGAAACTTAGGTCTTTCATAATAAATATGAGAATATTGAACCGATTGAGAAAACCCAAAGCCATATCCGTTTTTATTTAGATATTTTAATGTATAATTAAAAGCAGTTCCTGTCATTTGATTGTGTTGATCAAACAAAACGATAGATTCTGTTTCATAAAAATTATCATCATACGTTTCAATAGGTGTAATTCTATATTCTGCACCTATTTTAAACTGTAATTCTCCTTGCGAAAAAGATAAAAATGGCACTAAAACTAACAATAAAAATCTCATATTTTTTAATTTTAAAAAAGCTTGAGTGGGAATCATTAAACTCAAGCTCATTAGTAAACTAATAACTTCTATAACAATTAAATTTAATTGAATTTTTATCAACAAAATAATTTGAAGCATCTTCATATGGTCCTCCAGATGGATTTCCTGTAAGTTTGATTGCATCTACCATATAAGGACTTTGCCATGATCTACATTTTATTCTACGCATAGGAGATCCTAGCGGTAAACTCTCTTCTGACACATATCTATATGTTTTGTTTGCAGGCCAAGGATCTCTCTCAAAAATAACAAAATCATAAAAACTTGTAATATTCAAAGTTTGCAAATTATCCCAATCCCATAACATTCTAAAATTAAGAGTTTTTGTCGTTCCTCTATTTATCCAGCGTCGCTTGAATCTCTTAATTCTTGTACCGTCATAATCACCATTATGAAAAGTATAAAATTCACCATATTGAGCATATGGTCCAGTAGATAAATCATCTCAAAAACCACGTATATGAATTTCCGAACCACCTGAAGCCCAATATTCTTTATGGTATTTTACTTTCATTTTCTCTAACTTCAAATAAGAGTAAGAATAAGTACTTGTAGAACCTCCTGTGTTGCCAGAACCAACGCTTCCAATAGGATCAAAGTCCGTAATTGGTAAGTTATCGATATCATCATAATCATCTCCTATTGCAATAACAATAAGATCATGCCCATTTTCAATAACACCAACTGCTATATCCTCTGTTATTCCAGTATCTAATGCTTCCAACTCTCCTGTATCCTCAGATTCTTGATAACCTATAGGATCAGGTATATCCTCAACTTCGATCACAACTAAAGGTTTTGAAGCATCATAAACACGGTCTGTTTGTATAGTTTTATTTTTCTTAATTTGCTTTTCGAAAAATGGTAAATAGATTTTTACATGCCAATCTTGACCATCCAAATCGTAAAATGCAGCCAAAGAATTATCTAAATTTGCTCTATCCTTCTTTGATAAAGTACTATCCAAAACACCTTTATCCAACAAATCTTTAATAAAAACTTCAGATTCCATTCCTTTATTATATCTTGATTGAATAATAGAAATAATTTTTGATTTAATTTTGTCATCTTGATACAATTTAGAAATAATCTTTCCTGCATCAAGTAAATGCCTATGTGCATAAGCAATTTGCTCTTTTAAAGACGCCTTTTCAATTTGTACTTTTTCAGACATCCTCTTTGTTACTCCAGTTACTTCAATATTTTCTTCATTGTTATCACAAGAAAAAAATAAAAAAGTAAAAACTAATAACACTAATAAAACTGATTTTTTCATTTTTTATTGTTTTTAAATTAATACAATTCCCAAGACAAATATAAAATATTTTTTTAAATACTACTTTAAAATAGTAATTAATTAGTGGTAACACAGAATTAAAAGCTATCGGTTCTTTGCAGTATGTCAAAAAACAAAGGATTTACAGAACAAGAACTTCAAAAAATAGGAGAACGATTTCGTGAATTACGAAAAGAAAAAGGATATAGTAATTATGAACTCTTTGCATTTGACAACGATATTGCACGAGCACAATATGGCAGATATGAAAAAGGATCTGACTTAAAAATATCCAGTCTAATAAAAGTTTTAACCGCCTTAGATATTTCTCTATATGATTTTTTTGATGAAAGGTTTAAATAAAATCTTTCCTATATTTGCAATATGAATGAGAATCTAGATGCTTCCAATGACAATTTATCTAATGTAGATTTAGATGTAGAAAAAAAATTAAGACCATTAAGTTTTGATGATTTTACTGGTCAAGAAAAAATATTAGACAATCTTAAAATTTTTGTACAAGCTGCAAACCAACGTAACGAAGCTTTAGATCACACACTCTTTCACGGTCCTCCGGGATTAGGAAAAACAACACTTGCCAATATTCTAGCACACGAACTAAATGCTAGTATTAAAATAACTTCTGGTCCTGTTTTAGACAAACCTGGTGATTTAGCAGGATTATTAACCAATTTAAGCGAACGAGATGTATTGTTTATTGATGAAATCCATCGGTTGAGTCCGATAGTAGAAGAATATTTATATTCTGCTATGGAGGATTATAAAATAGATATCATGATTGAATCTGGTCCAAACGCTAGAACTGTTCAAATAAATTTAGAACCTTTTACCTTAATAGGAGCAACCACAAGATCTGGATTACTAACCGCACCAATGCGAGCTAGATTTGGTATTAGTAGCAGATTACAATATTACGACACACAACTTTTAACTACTATTGTACAACGTAGTGCAGGAATTTTAAACGTTCCGATTACCATGGAAGCAGCTATTGAAATTGCTGGTAGGAGTCGTGGTACACCAAGAATTGCCAATGCTCTTTTACGTAGAGTGCGTGATTTTGCTCAAATTAAAAATGAAGGAAACATCGAAATAGGAATTACCAAATTTGCCTTGGAAGCATTACAAGTAGATGCACATGGTTTAGACGAAATGGATAACAAAATCCTCACCACTATTATTGATAAGTTTAAAGGTGGTCCTGTTGGAATTAGCACTCTAGCAACAGCTGTTAGTGAAAATGGCGAAACTATCGAAGAGGTTTATGAACCCTTTTTAATTCAGCAAGGATTTATTATCCGAACACCTCGTGGTAGAGAAGTAACCGAACTTGCCTATAAACACCTTGGTAAAACTAGAAACCCTAGACAAGGCGAATTGTTTTAAAAAAGTTCTTTTTTTAAAACATTTATTTTGGAATTTTACTACTTTTAGTATGAATTTTATGATTAAAATATTAACTGCGAAAACTCATAAAATTAGCTTTGTTTAGATACTAAATTTGTTAATGACAATTAAACACTAAAAACCGACGAATAAGCTGGACTTCTAAAAAATAAAATGACTGAGAAGTCGTTATACATATAACAAACATGAATAATAATTTATGAAATATTTATGTATCTCTTTTATTTTAAGCTTTGTGCTTTCGTGCAGTCAAAATGATTCTGATAATACAGCCAAGCTACTTTTTAAATCTGGTTTTGAAGGTGCCGTAGAAATTATTCCAAATCCAAATATGGATAATATAGATTTTGATGTGTTAACTGGTACGGATTCGGAAACTAATTTTACTTGGCCAATATCCATACTTGGCTCTAGTGAAAATGGAGGTTTACATTATATTGATGATGATAATCGTCAAGCAGTATTGTCTGAAATTCAGACAGTAATAGGACACGATGGTAATCCAACAAAAGCACTATATTCTATTGAAAACTACCAAACTAATCATACGCAATGTCCTTACGAAATTGTAAATATAACAAATGGTAAAAGTGATTTATATGTAAAATTTTGGATGAAAATAGATTCCCAAAGCTTACACCAAATAGATAAATGGCGTGCAATTTTTGAATACAAAACCAAAGATTATGCAATAGGAACAGGTTATCGATTTATAACCTATGTTTATACCGATGAAAACGGAAATCCATATTGGTATATCCAAGGTGATGAAAACCCAGAATCTGCCATTTGGGAATACGATAATTACGATATTCCTGTGCCAGAAAATGAATGGTTTTTAACTGAATTTTATTGGAAATGGAGCGATACTAACAACGGAAGAACTTTTTGGAAAATTAATAATCAATTGATTTACGATCATCATGGTGCAACCACAAAAAATAACAAACCAATTGATTTTATTATCCTTACACAAATTTATGGCGATGCAAATCCAAAACACCAATGGATTGATGATATTGAAATTTGGAATGGCTTACCTGAATAACAGCTACTTATACAAGAAAAATTGTAGTTAGGATTAAAAGTACAATAGAATATAATTGTGTATTTTTGTACTCATAATATCCTATAATGATGAAAACCGTAAACAATTACAATTTTAAAGATCAAAAAGTAGTAATACGAGTAGATTTTAACGTACCACTAGATGAAAATTTTCTGGTAACCGATGTTACTAGAATTACCGCAGCAAAACCTACAATTGATAAAATTTTAAATGATGGAGGAAGTGTAATTTTAATGTCGCATCTTGGCAGACCTAAAGGTAAAGACGATACATATTCACTAAAACACATTGTACCAACAGTAGAGAAAGTATTAGGTAAAAAAATTATTTTTATTGCCGATTCGGTAGGTAAATTAGTTGAAACTGCTTCGGATAATTTAAAAAATGGCGAAATACTTTTACTAGAAAATTTACGCTTTTATCCTCAAGAAAAAGTAGGAGACAAAGACTTTGCAGGAAAACTTGCCAATTTAGGTGATTTTTATGTAAATGATGCTTTCGGAACAGCACATAGAGCACATGCTTCTACAGCTATAATTGCCGATTTCTTTCCTAAAAAAAAATGTTTCGGATTATTACTTGCAAGTGAAATTGAAAGTATTAATAAAGTGCTGAACAATAATGTAAAACCAGTAACAGCTATTATTGGTGGAGCAAAAGTATCTAGTAAAATTGATGTAATAAATAATATTATAGACAAAGTTGATAATATAATTATTGGTGGAGGAATGGCTTTTACTTTTATTAAAGCTAAAGGCGGAAACATAGGAAATTCTTTAGTTGAGGATGATAAATTAGACTTAGCATTAGATATTTTAGCAAAAGCAAAAGCCAATAAAACACGAATCCATTTGCCAATTGATGTTATTGCAGCAGATGCATTTAGTAACGATGCTAATATTATGGAAATTGAAGCAGACGATATTCCTGATGGTTGGATGGGATTAGATGTAGGACCGAAAACAAATGTAGGAAATACCTTTGTTATACTAGGTTCAAATACTATTTTATGGAACGGTCCAATGGGAGTTTTTGAGATGAAAAAGTTTGAAAATGGTACAAGAGAACTCGGTAACGCAATTGTCGATGCAACACAAGAAGGAGCTTTTAGTCTTGTTGGTGGTGGCGATTCGGTTGCTGCAGTTAAAAAATTTAAAATTGCTAATCGTGTAAGTTATGTTTCAACTGGTGGAGGTGCAATGTTAGAAATGTTAGAAGGTAAAAAATTACCAGGAATTGAAGCGATTTTAAAATAAATTAGAAAATGTGAATGAAAAATAAAACCTAATTTATTTTTTGTGAACACGTATTTTATCCAATTATGTCAAAACAAAAAACACTATATTTCTGTCAAAATTGTGGTGCACAACACGCCAAAATGCTTGGAAAATGCACCACTTGTAACGAATGGGGAACAGTAGTAGAAGAAATTATTCAAAAAACTACCACTAAAGGAAATTGGAAAACTACTGATACCACTAAAATTGTTGCAAAAGCTATTAAAATTAATGATATTTCTAGTGAAAAAGAGGATAGAATACAAACTAATAATAACGAGTTAGATAACGTACTTGGTGGTGGTTTAGTAAAAGGTTCGGTGGTTTTACTTGGCGGAGAACCTGGTATCGGAAAATCTACCTTAATCTTACAAATAGCATTACAAATTCCGCAAAAAGTATTGTATGTTTCAGGTGAGGAAAGCCAAAACCAAATTAAAATGCGTGCAGAACGTTTACAAAAAGAAACACTTTCTATTTCCGATTGCTTAATTTTAACCGAAACCAAAACACAAAATATTTTTAAATCCATTGAAAAAAACCAGCCAGATATTGTGGTAATTGATTCTATTCAGACTTTGCATTCCGATTATATCGAAGCATCGCCAGGAAGTATTTCGCAAATTAGAGAAACCACAGCAGAATTAATAAAATTTGCAAAAGAAACAGCAACACCAGTTTTATTAATCGGACATATTAACAAAGAAGGAAGTATTGCAGGACCAAAAATATTAGAGCATATGGTAGATGTTGTTTTGCAGTTCGAAGGAGATAGAAACCATACATACCGTATTTTACGAGCAAATAAAAACCGTTTTGGTTCAACTGCCGAATTAGGAATTTACGAAATGCTCGGAACAGGATTACGTGAAATTGAAAACCCTAGCGAAATACTAATTTCCGAAAAAGATGCTAACCTAAGCGGAACTGCAATTGCAGCAACGCTAGAAGGTGTACGACCATTAATGATTGAAGTACAAGCCTTAGTAAGTACAGCTGTTTATGGTACACCACAACGATCCGCAACAGGATATGATATCAAAAGATTGCATATGATTTTAGCCGTTTTAGAAAAACGTGCAGGTTTTAGGTTAGGTGCAAAAGATGTTTTTTTAAATATTGCAGGAGGAATAAAAGTTGCCGATACTGCCATTGATTTAGCCGTAGTTTGTGCGATTTTATCATCTAATGAAGAATATAGTATTCCACAAAATTATTGCTTTGCTGCCGAAGTAGGTCTTGCTGGTGAAATTCGAGCAGTAAACAAAGTAGAACAACGTATTTTAGAAGCCGAAAAACTTGGATTTGAACAAATATTTGTTTCCAAATACTGTAAAATTCCACAAAAAAAATATAACATTCGAATTGTAAAAGTTAGTAAAATTGAGGAAATTTTTAAAATTCTATTTTAATCCAAAAATTAATAGGTTTTCGTTATGAAAATAAAGAGCATCAATGAAATTGATAACAAGAGTTTTGGTGAAATAAATCTAAACAAAGTGATTCACGATTACCTTTTAAAAATACATGTTCTAATTGTAGTTTAATTTAACCCGAAAAATTTGCCACTATAGTCTATTTTACAATTAAAACACTATAAATCAAATTATTTTAAAATTTCACATCTAAATAAAACTAATTCCATAAATTTTTCGGCTAGGATAGTTTAAAACAGATTAAAAATCTTTTTTTTGCAATTTTTTAGCCATTCTAAAAAGCGGAAATAAAACCCATAAACACAAAACTAACAGCGAAAGTATTAATCCTTTATTTGTGCCAAAAAACTCTTTAAAAACAGCTCCTGTGTACCCTAAAAGTGCAGAAATATCTAATTTTAATAAGATAAGTGTTCGAGATAAATCTATTGGGTTAAACATCATAGACCCTAAAGCAAATTTATCTAACGGATATTCTTGAAATTTAATGGCTAAGATCATAAAAATACCGTCGTAAATAACCGCTAAAAATAACCACATTAAAATAGCATAACCAAAGCCTTTTATTTTATTTTCATTAGATAATGCTATGTTATAGGCAAGTGCAACAAATATAAAATTTAAAAAAGCTCCTACTACAATTAACAAGCCAAAATCAAAAATGGAGGCAGATTTAAACAAGCCATAAAGCACAAACGGAATACCAATTCCTAAAACTAAACTTAGAGTTAAGGATAATGAAACACCTAAATATTGTCCCATAAAAATTTTGCTTCGTTTTATTGGTTGTGCCAGTAATAATTCGGTAAATTCTTTGGAATTGTAGTAATACATTACACCAAAAATAGTTCCGATAAGTGGTGTTAGTACGATAATGATATTCATTAAAGTTATAATTGCTTTATTTACATCGTTATTTAAAAAAAGCAGTACAAAACCTAAAATTAAATAAAATACAAAGTATACATAACTCCATCTACTTCGTAATAAATCAAAAATGCTATATTTTAATATTTTTAACATGAGTTTATTTTTAGTTGGTATATTGTTTAGAAATTAAATTTGCAATAGCATGTTCTAAACTAGTTTGATTGGTTTGTTTTTTTAAAGTATCGATACTTCCTTTAAAGTAAATTTTTCCTTCTAAAAGAAAAACAATTTCATCGGCAAGTTCATCCACAACACTCATAATATGCGTGGTAATTAATACTGTTTTTCCTTTATTTCTTTCTTTTTTAATTAAATCTTTTAAGTAAATTAATGCAATCGGATCTAAACCAGTTGTTGGTTCGTCAAGAATTATTAAATCGCTATCAAACATAAAGGTTAATACTAAATTTACTTTTTGTTTTGTTCCTCCTGATAGGTTTCCTAATTTTTTTTGTAAAAACGGGTTTAGACCAAATAAATCTATTAATTCTTTTTCGTTTGCTTGTTTTGGTCTTAGATTTTTCACCATATTTATCAATTCAATAACCGATAAATTTGATGGAAAATTGGCTATTTGTGGCAAGTAATTTAAGTTGTTACGGTAATCCCATTTTTTTAAAGTGCTTTTTCCTTGAAATTCAATTTTTCCTTTATTTGGCACTACCATTCCTAAAAGGCATTTTATTAAAGTAGTTTTACCAGAGCCATTTGGTCCTAAAATAGCAAAAATTCCGCCTTTTTCAATGGTTAGATCTAAGCCATCTAAAACGGTAAGTTTGCCAAATTTTTTATGTAGATTTTGTATTTGTATCATTTCTATTTTGTGTTGATAAATTCTTAATTATCGAGTTCTATCGGATTAATAGGGTGCATTAATGGTTTGTTATCTTTTAAATTATCTGGCGTAAAAACAGGCGATACTTTTTCGGAAAAATTAATTACATCAACAAAAAGACTTCTTAGTAAAACTAAAGTTTCGGGTGTTTGGTTTACTACATACGAAAATAGTTTTACAGGTCTGTGTGGCACGTCTCCAATACCGTTTTTATCAATATCATAACCCGCGTATTCACTCCAATAATTTGCTTCAAATTTATTATCGTTTAACCTGCTATTATACGATAAATCAAAGGCATTGTGCATAAAATTATTTAATTCAAAAATATTTTTATAACAACCACCAGTAAATTTTACAGCCCAACCATTTCGTATAAAGTGATTTTTTTTATAATTAATTCGGTTACAACCATCTATATTTATTCCGATAGTATTTTGATGAAAAATATTATCTACAATTTCGGCATCATAAATTTCTTTTAATAATAAACCATACGAAGCTGTTCCCCAATTATAATGAAACGTATTGTTATGCATGTTTATAAATTTGGAAAACATTACAGCAACGCCAGCACCATTATTTTTAAATTCGTTATTATAAAATTCGTTGTGATGAGAAAACATAAAATGTAAACCGTAACGTACATTTCCGATACTTTTATTGTTAGAAATAAAACTTTTTGTAACGTGTTCTAGATAAATTCCATCACGCATACTATTAATACTGTTTTTTTCAATTCGCATATTTTTAGATTTCCATAAATGGAATCCATTACCAGAAGTAGCTTCATCTGTTGCTTTTCCGATTACTTTGTTTCCTATTATTAAACCCCAATCTGCACGTTGTATAATAAAAGCATAAAAGCAATTTTCCATGATGTTATCACGCAAAGTAAAATTAGTACAATAACTTGTAAATATTGCTGCAATTTCTTTGGTATAACTCATACCAACATTAATGAATTTAAAGCCTGAAATACTAAAATTAGTTGCTTTTGCAGTAAATATGCTTTCTTTTTTATTTTCAG
>CAMZLT010000175.1 GCA_947311745.1 uncultured Flavobacteriaceae bacterium
GCATTGGATTTAGGTGCAGATTATGTTGCAACTGGTCATTATTGCCGAAAAGGAACAATTCAAAATAATGATACAGAAATATTTCAGCTTTTAGCAGGTGTGGATACTAACAAAGATCAATCGTACTTTTTGTGTCAGTTGTCGCAAGAGCAATTAAAAAAATCATTATTTCCTATAGGTGAATTAACTAAGCCAGAAGTTAGAGAAATAGCTAAAAAATTGGATTTAATTACTGCGGATAAAAAAGATTCGCAAGGTCTTTGTTTTATAGGTAAGGTGCGTTTGCCAGAATTTTTACAGCAAAAATTAAGGGCAAAAGAAGGAAATATTGTTGTAATAGATAAAAATTCACCTATTTATGAACGAAAAACTCCTTTGTTTAAAAACAAAGAACAAGAATTAGCGTTTTTTTCAAAAAAATATAATTATACAGTTTCCGACGGGAAAGTAGTAGGTAAACATTTAGGAGCACATTTTTTTACCAAAGGCCAACGTAAAGGCTTAGCTGTTGGCGGAACAAAGGAACCATTATTTGTAATTGAAACCGATGTTGTAGAAAATGTAATTTATGCAGGAGAAGGAAAAAATCATCCAGGATTATATCGCAACACACTTTTTATTGCTAATGATGAAATTCATTTTATTCGAAAAGATTTACAAGTAAACGAAAATGAAACGTTACAAGTTAAAGCACGTATTCGATACAGGCAGCCTTTAGAAAAAGCGACACTTTACAAAGTGAAAGATGGTATGTATGTACAATTTGATACGATGCAATCGGCAATTACCGAAGGACAATTTGTTGCTTGGTATTTAGATGATGAATTAATAGGTAGTGGAGTTATTTCATAAATACTATATTTGCATTTTATAAAATTATAGAACAGCCATTTTTAAAAATATACTTATGAAATTGATATTTATCGTATTATTTTTCTTTTTTATTTATTCGTGTAACAACAATCGAATTAATATTTTAGAACTACGTGAAGGTACTTTTGAGACTACATTAGCAAGTAAAGATGTAAAATCTATTGCTATACGTACAAAGTCCATTCAAATTGAAACCTATAATAATAAAAAAGATACTTTTACAATAAAATGGCTCAATAATTTTGAATATGAATTGCTAAAGATTCATCCAAAATCAAGTCTAGATAGTGTTCCGTTTATCGTAAAAATAACAAAATTATCACATAATGGCTATTCCTTTAAAGCACATTATAAAGGAAATAAATACATACAAAAAGGAAACGCAATAAAACTAACTAAAAAATAAGAATATGGAAATATTTTTTCACACCGAAACTTGGGTAGCACTACTAACCTTAGTATTTTTACAAATAGTGTTGGGTATAGATAATATTATTTTTATATCTATCGCAGCAAGTAAATTGCAAGATAAAATACGAAAAAAAGCGATTAACATCGGAATGATAATTGCAATGGTATTACGAATTTTATTGCTATTTGCAATTACTTCTTTAACAGCATTAAAGAGTCCTTTTTACACCATTCATAGCGAATATTTTAATATTGGTATTAGCGGTCAGGCATTAATCTTATTTTTAGGAGGAATTTTTTTACTATATAAAAGTGTAGATGAAATTCATGAAAAAATTGAAGGAATTGAACACAATGAAGAAACCGAAAACACAAAAAAACCTGCAAGTTTCGGAGCAGCAATCGTACAAATTTCTTTAATTAACGTAGTGTTTTCATTTGATTCAATCTTAACGGCTATCGGAATGACAAATGGTGTAACAGGCGCATTTATAATTATGGTTGTTGCTGTTGTAATTTCGGTAATTATAATGATACTTTTTGCTAATCCTGTAAGCAACTTTGTAAGTAAACATCCAACCATACAAATGCTGGGATTGTCGTTTTTAATTCTAATTGGTTTTATGTTAATTGCCGAAGCAGCACATATGTCGCATGCAGAAATATTTGGTCAAAAAGTTGGCATAATCCCTAAAGGATATTTATACTTTACTATTGCATTTTCACTAGTTTTAGAATTTATGAATATGAAAATGAGAAAGAAACAATAAAAATAAAAAGTAGATTTAAGTATTGCAAAATAACAAATAACTATATATTTGCACTCTTAAAAAAAAGAGGTTCTTACAAATGATAAACAGAAGACATATTCGTATAAAAGTAATGCAAAATGTATATGCATTTATGCAATCTAAAAACGACGATATAAAAAGGCAAGAAAGTTATTTATACTTAGGCATAAATAAATTATACGAATTGTATATCATTCAGACAAATTTACTTATTAGCATTCAAAAATTTACAAAAAAACGATTAGAAATTTCTAAAACGAATCGTGTTTCAAAAAATATAAACGAACAAGGTTTTGTAAATATTATAAACAATAAATTGTTAGAAAAGTTTTCAAGTAATTTTGATTTTAACGAATTTACACAAAACAAAAATTTAAACATTTGGAAAGATAAATCGGAATACATTCAATTACTTTGGGAGGAAATTTTAGAATCAGAATATTTTGCAGACTATAATAAAAAGGCAAACCCTACTTTTAAAGACGATAAAAATTTTATTTTAGATGTTTTTAAACGAATCATAGCTCCAAATGAAAAATTAATCGATTTTTATGAAAGTGAAAATATTGGATGGGTTGACGATTTACCTTTTGTAAACACACAAATTGTAAAAGATATCAATCGATTAAAAGAACACAGTACTTTTGTTTTAGACACTATATATAAAGATGACGATGATCGAGAATTTGTGCGAAAATTATTCACAAAAACAGTATTACATTTTACAGATTACGATGCCGATATTGATGAACTAACACCAAATTGGGAATTTGACCGAATTGCTCAAATAGATTTAATTTTAATTAAATTAGGTATTGCTGAATTTTTATTTTTCCCAAGTATTCCAACAAAAGTTACTATTAACGAATATATTGAATTATCTAAAGACTATTCATCCGATAAAAGTAGCACGTTTATAAACGGAATTTTAGATAAATTATCCAAAAAATACACCAAAGAAGAAAAAATTAAAAAAATAGGTAGAGGATTATTATAATTATTTATACTTTTGAACTCTAAAATTTTTATTAACTATTAAATATTACATAATCATGAAAAAAATTTCCATTTTAGTATTGGCTATTTTTGCAATCACATTAACTTCTTGTAAAAAAGAAGATGTAACTGCAAAAATAAAAGCTGAAAATTTAAAAAACGCACAAAAAAAAGTAGTTGCAAATCGAGTAGACGCTCCTGTAATGACTTTTGAAGAAACAGTACACGATTTTGGTACTATTGAAGAAGGGGTACTTGCTGAAACAAAATTCAAATTTACCAATACAGGTAAATCCGACTTAATTATTACCAACGTAAAAGGTAGTTGTGGTTGTACAGTTCCTTCAAACTGGAAAAAAGAACCAATCAAACCAGGTGAAACTAGTGAATTTACTGTAAAGTACAACTCTAAAAACAGACCAAACAAAATAAACAAATCGGTAACTATTACTTGTAACACAAATAAAGGTAAAGAAGTTGTTAGAATTTCAGGTTTTGTAAACCCAGATCCTGAAGCAGAAAAGAAAAGAGCAGAACAACGTAAAAAAAGAGCAGAAGCTGCAGCAAAACGTAGAGCAGAACAAGCTAAAAACGGTGTAAAACAAGCTCCTAAAAAAGCAATTTCAATTAATAAAAAATAAACTATATGAATTTAAGTATATTTTTACAGTCTGGTAGTTTTGCAGAAACCTTACCATACATCATTTTAATGTTTGGTATAATGTATTTCTTTATGATTCGTCCGCAAATGCAACGACAAAAAAAAGAAAAAAAGTTTCGTACATCGCTTAAAAAAGGCGATAAAATCGTAACAACTAGCGGAATTCACGGTAAAATTGTAGAGTTTAACGACAAAGACAATACATGTACTATTGAAACTGGTGCAGGTAAAATTAAATTTGAACGCTCAGCAATTTCCTTAGAATTGAGTAAAAAATATCTTGCACCAATAGTGAAAAAATAATTTTATAGTTATAGATACTATATTTGAAGACTGCCTTATTATACTTGGCAGTCTTTTTTTGTTAAAAAGATGTTATTAAGTATAAAAATATTTAGCATTTTACAATATGGATTGCCGTATTTTTGTAAAATAAAAACTATAAAAAATGTTACAAGAAACTAA